>JAFTTD010000041.1 GCA_017466965.1 Bacteroidaceae bacterium | reverse complement strand
CTTCTCTCTCGCAGGAAAAACCATTCTCGTTACTGGCGCATCCTCAGGAATCGGTCGTGGCGTAGCTGTGGCCTGCTCCAAAATGGGTGCGAAAGTCGTTGTCAATGGACGCAATATCAGCAAGCTGGAAGCAACCTGCTCCATGATGGAGCAAGACTCTTCAACCGTCATTGCCGGCGACTTGACTGCCAGCGACATCCTGCCTTCACTTGTTGCTTCCATGCCTAAGCTTGATGGCATAGTCCACTGTGCAGGCATAGGCCAGCGCATACCCTGCAAGCTGGTGTCCGAAGCAGATGTCAACGGTGTGATGGACGTGAACTTCAAGGCGCCAGCCCTGCTGATGTCATCCCTGCTTCAGCAGAAGAAGGTAAATAAAGGAGCGTCCATAGTTTTCGTCGCTTCCATCGCGTCCTGGTCGCCCAGCGTCGGCAACGCGGTGTCTAGCGCATCCAAAGGAGCCATTGTTTCTTATGCCAACTGTCTTGCATTAGAACTGGCTCCACGAAGCATAAGGGTGAACTGCATCAGTCCTGCAATGGTATGGACAGAGCTGATTATGAACGATGGGCTTGAAGAGTCCCAGCTAAAGGAAGATGAACAGAAATACCCGCTGAAACGCTATGGACAGCCTGAAGATATTGCCAACCTTGCAGTCTATATGCTTTCCGATGCGTCAACGTGGATGACAGGCAGCAATGTCAAACTGTCGGGGGGGGTAAATTAAGTTAAGAATCATGGCATACATCAAAGCAATATCATACTATCTCCCTGAAAGAGTCTTGACTAATGAAAAACTCTTAGAGGAATTTCCCGAATGGAGCGTAGACAAGGTGGCTCAGAAAGTAGGAGTGGATTCCCGCCATCTGGCTGCAGAAGATGAAACAGCCGGCGACATGGCGGAGAAAGCCGCGAGGAAGCTGTTTGAAGAATATAAAGTGAATCCTCAATCAATAGATTTTCTCTTGTTGTGTACCCAGAGTCCGGACTTTTTCCTTCCCTCTACAGCATGCATCCTTCAGGATCGTCTGGGCATCCCCACGTCGGCAGGAGCTTTTGACTACAACCTGGGCTGTTCTGGCTGCATCTACGGCATGGCAGTCGCCAAGGGGCTTATAGCGGCAGGCATAGCAAAGAATGTTCTGCTGCTGACGGCTGAGACCTACACCAAGTATCTGCATCCATCGGACAAGAGCAACCGCTCCATCTTCGGTGACGGTGCAGCTGCTTGCCTTATTTCAACGGATGGCTTTGCCAAGATAGGAGAATTCTCCTTAGGCACAGACGGAAGCGGAGCCGACAACCTGATAGTCAAGACAGGCGCAGCCCGTCATAAAGCCGCTACAGGAAAGTTCACAGAGGATGATGAGGGGCATGTATGGCATGATGACTATCTTTATATGAATGGAGGGGCCATCTTCAACTTCACTCTTGATGCTGTGCCAGCCATGATGAAAGACATCTTGCAGAAGAATGGCATTGAGCAAGATCAGATAGACTATTATGTCTTCCATCAGGCCAACAAGTTCATGCTGAACACCATCCGAAAGGTCTGCGGGCTGCCTAAGGACAAATTCCATGTAAACCTTTCTGAAACAGGAAATACGGTTTCCTCAACTGTTCTGATAGGATTGAAAGACTGCTTGGACACTCAAGCCATAAAAGCAGGCGGCAAAGTGCTGGTCACAGGCTTCGGTGTGGGACTCAGCTGGGGAGGAACAGTCCTGAACTTTTAGGCAGATGGCAGAATCATTAAAGAATAAGACTTTTTGATACACCCCTGTCCGTCCATAGCCGAAACTTATCCGAAATCCAGCGCGCAGCACCTCAAAAGGGGTGAGAATCTCACCCCTTTTGAGGCTGTTGGCATATTCAAATCCTCATGACACAAAACCATCAAAACAGGCATAAGCAGCAATCTTGTCCGTCAGTTGACAAGCGGATGCTCTGATGAGGGTTTCTCGTAAAGATTTTGTGGAGTCTGGTGAAAGAAGGAAATGAGTCGGTTACAAATTGTAACCAACTGAAAATGGAATCTCCGAAAGGCGGCAAGAAATATAAGACCGATGTGACTGACACGAAGCAGCCTCATTTAATAAATCCTCGTGTCAAGATGTTCTGACAATACGCTCATGGCTGAAAATATAATGTTGAAAAACTCCATAGAGCAAGGATGGGAGCAGGTAAAGAAAATGGCACAACATCCGAAAGAAGGGATAACCTTAGACGAGCTGCTTCATGAGTTGAAGTCTTGGCGCGGCATTTTTCATCGAATAAGATACTTCGCTAAAAAGTAAAAAATCTGGATACAGCAATGTTTCAGATAGATATGTGAATCAAATCATACAGGGGCTGCAATAAAGTCCCTATCTCCATTTAACATTATATTTTCTTTTCATGTTAAAGCATTCAAGTTTGCTTTAACGCCTGTTTCATAAACATATACATGTCAGACTCTCTAAAAGACAAGACCGTCAAGGGTGTCGGCTGGTCAGCCATAGACAATGTGGCGCAGATGGGCGTGACCTTCCTTGTCAGCATTGTGCTGGCACGCCTGCTGTCTCCTGACGACT
>JAFTTD010000040.1 GCA_017466965.1 Bacteroidaceae bacterium | reverse complement strand
AGGTGAAAGACCTGCAGAAATGGATTGACGGATATAAAGAGGTCAATGTGGCTACAGAAGAACTGGAACTGGCGTTCGAATTCTATAAGGACGAAATGGTTACAGAGGAAGAGGTTGATGCAGCATACGCAACAGCTGTTGGATTAATAGAATCTCTTGAGCTTAAGAATATGCTTAGAAATGAGGCGGATGGGATGGACTGCGTGCTGAAGATTAATTCAGGAGCAGGCGGTACAGAGAGTCAAGACTGGGCTTCTATGCTTATGCGTATGTACCAACGTTATGTTGAAGCGCATAATTATAAGGTTACAATTAGCAACTATCAGGATGGTGATGAGGCTGGAATCAAGACTGTCACTATGGAGATAGAAGGCGATCAGGCATACGGATTCCTTAAAGGAGAGAATGGTGTTCACCGCTTGGTGAGAGTGTCGCCATACAATGCACAGGGAAAACGAATGACTTCCTTTGCCAGCGTATTCGTGACACCTCTTGTTGATGATTCCATAGAAGTAGTTATAGATAAAAGTAAAATATCTTGGGACCTCTTCCGTTCAGGTGGTGCCGGCGGACAGAACGTGAACAAGGTAGAAACAGGTGTACGTCTGCGTTATCAGTATATTGACCCTGATACAGGAGAGGAAGAAGAAATACTTATTGAGAACACTGAGACGCGCAAACAGCTGGAGAACCGTGAAAATGCTCTCCGACTTCTTCGCTCACAACTCTATGATCGTGCTCTGAAGAAAAGAATGGCTGAGCAGGAAAAGATTGAGGCTGGAAAGAAAAAAATAGAATGGGGTAGCCAAATTCGTTCATACGTTTTTGATGACAGACGTGTGAAAGACCATCGCACAAATTATCAGACATCAGATGTGAACGGTGTAATGGATGGAAAGCTTGATGATTTCATTAAAGCATATCTTATGGAATTTTCAACAACAGAAGCATAGTAGTTGGTGAAAATGATGTATTTCTGCAGAATTATGAGTTATGAATTAAGTAGCTTTTTAATTCATAACACATAATTTATAATAAAAGACTTTCCTTTAACTCTTTTTTTTACTCCTACATTTAACTTCTTGATTAACTCCCCTTATTAACTCCCCATCTTAACCATGTCCATAGAGATAGAACGTAAGTTTCTCGTTAAAGGCGATTATAAGAGCCACGCTTTTTCCCATAGCCATATTGAACAAGGATATATACCATGTGCTCCAGGCAGAACTGTCAGAGTCAGGATACGTGATGAGAAAGCGTATCTCACCATTAAGGGGAAATCTGACAAGGCTGGACTTTCTCGCTATGAATTTGAGACAGAGATTCCTTTTGATGAAGCACATAATCTGATGAATCTTTGTGCTCCTGGAAGAATAGACAAAGTCCGCTGGCTTGTCAAGAGTGGGGAACATACATTTGAAGTTGACGAGTTTTTTGGTGATAATGAAGGACTTGTTGTTGCTGAGGTGGAACTGCAGAGTGAAGATGAAGTATTTGTTCGCCCCGATTTTTTAGGAGAAGAAGTCACAGGCGACAGAAAATACTATAATTCTCATCTGATGAATCGCCCTTATTATACTTGGAGTGAATCGGAAAAAAAAATACCACCTTTTTTGAAAATGAAAAAATAAAAATATATGCCGGCAAGTTGGTTGATCAATTTGACGGCATATATTTTTTTTATTTGTGTTCGGATTTATGTGCATGTTTGTTATGAAATAGTTCTCAAATTCAACAAACAAAAGTTTGAAACTGCATAAAAAGTTATAAATGTCAGTGACTTTTACATATATGTCATTGATATTTATATATAAGTCAGTGAATTATATATAAATGTCACTGACTTATATAATTTGTTCTTCGCATTGCTTTGTTTTTCAGTGAGATATAAATATTGCTAGTTTTTGGTTCTTGTCCTTTTTGATATTTGTCTGACGACTGTTGTACCCAGAACCAGCCCCAGGAACGCGCCTATGGTGTTGGCATAAAAATCAATCATGTCGCCGCTGCGGCAAGTGGTGAGGTATGCCTGACCCAATTCCATGAGTCCGCCAAGCACTATGGGATAGACAAATGCTATGAGCAGTGATATGGGCTGGAGTCTTTCTGTGCCGTTTTTCATGTACCAGTCAAACCAAAGGCATAATGCTAATCCTCCGTACATTACGAAATGTACCCATTTGTCAGCTAATGGGACTTCATGGAGTGGCTTGACTTCAGGAATAGGTATCAAGGATATTATTATAATGGCGAACGATGTTATGGTTGAAAGTAAATAAGGAGTGTTTCTGTTTAGTTTCATACGTTTTTGTTATTCTGTTTCTGCAAAATTACGGATTATTTTGTATTTTTGCAGTGATTGAAAGCTATTTGCTTACTTTTTGCGTGAAAAGTAGTCGTATATGATGACTATTTTAATGTTTTCATGTATTGGTTTTTGTTAACAGATTATTTTTGAAATGGGAGAAAGAGAGAATTTTGGCAGTAAAATAGGCATTGTCCTTGCAGCTGCAGGCTCAGCAGTGGGATTAGGCAATATATGGCGTTTCCCTATAGAGACAGGTCAGAATGGTGGAGCAGCGTTCATCATTGTCTATATTGCTTGTATTATATTGTTTGGCTTGCCTATAATGATGAGTGAATTTATTATTGGGCGCAGAACGCATACCAACACGGCGGGGGCATATCGAACTCTTGCTCCCGGTACTCAATGGAAGTGGGTAGGAAGATTAGGTGTGTTCACTGGATTCATGATTTTAGGATATTATTCAGTTGTGGCAGGCTGGACTGCAGAGTATTCTGTTTTGGCGGCAATGAACGCTTTTGACGGTAAGGGTGTGGCTGATTTTCCGCAGATATTCTCTGATTTCGTTAGCAATCCATGGAAACCAATCGTTTGGCTTGTGTTTTTCCTTTTGCTTACGCATATAGTTATTGTGAGGGGAGTGAACAGTGGCATTGAGAAGTTCTCGAAAGTACTGATGCCTATGTTGTTCATCATTATAGTTGTGCTTGTGGTATGTTCGGTGATGCTTCCCAATGCTTCTGCCGGAGTGGAATTTCTGCTCAAACCCGATTTCACAAAAATAAACGGCAATGTTATTCTCAGAGCAATGGGACAAGCATTTTTCTCATTAAGCCTGGGTATGGGATGCCTCTGCACATATGCTTCTTATTTTGACCGAGAAACAAACATCGCAAAGACGGCATTGCAAGTCTGCATAATTGACACTTTCATTGCTCTGATGGCTGGATTCATCATATTCCCGGCTGCATTCAGCGCCGGATATTCAATAGGTCCTAATGATGTTGGCCCGTCACTCATATTCATAACATTGCCTAATGTCTTTCAAGAAGCATTTGCCGGATTGCCAATCCTGTCGTATGTGTTCTCCGTAATGTTCTATCTGCTTTTGGTTGTAGCGGCATTGACCTCAACCATATCAATGCACGAGGTGGCAACAGCGTATCTTTCTGAAGAATTCAGCATGAGCAGGCAGAAGGCGGCAACTATCATTACTGTTTGTTGCACAATTATAGGTGTGTTCTGTTCATTGTCATTCGGAATGCTCGCTGATTGGAAGATATTTGGAATGAGCATATTCGATTTCTTCGATTTCACTTCGTCTAACATCCTTCTTCCTGTTGGCGGAATGTTCATTTCGCTTTTTGCAGGATGGTATCTTGACAAGAAACTTTATCGTGACGAACTGACAAATGGAGGAAATTTGAAGGCTCCATACTTCAAGGCGCTGACTTTTATTTTGAAGTATGTTGCCCCGATAGCCATAGGGCTCATTCTTCTAAATCAGGTGGGCGTGTTTGCATTGTTTGATTAGACAGAGTTGATAGCTCTTCTCTTGAGAGAACGTGATGAACGATTTCTTTTACTATATCAAGTCCGACCGTAGGGCAATATTCGTATTGTCTGTGGTTGGACTTGTTCTTTTGGTACTTAATCTTTTTCTTCTGAATACAGGTGGGGAAGAGCCTGATGAACAGTCGCATCGTGATAGTGTGATGCTGTCGTTGACTAAAGATGCGGATACAATAGGACTTCATAAGTTTGACCCTAATACGGCAGATTCATTTACATTGTCAAAGTTTGGGATAAAACCAGCAAAAATCAAAATCCTGATGAATTATCGTCGTAAAGTAGAACCTTTCAGAACTCCCGATGACATCAGGAAACTTTATACATGGACAGATGAAGAGGTCGATCTACTTTTGCCTTATATAGAAATAGATGCGGCAAATCTGAAATTGCTTGATAAGCAAAAGCGAATGAAGTCGGCAAAATGGAGTAATAGCACTTCTGCAATAGAAAAACGCAAATCTCAGTATGGTCAAGATTCAACAAAAAGGGCTAAAGCTCAGAACAAATTTTCAACTCTGACAAAAATAGATCCTAATAAAGCTGATACCGCTTTGCTGAGAAGAATACCAGGGATAGGGGCAGGCATATCAAAAAGTATCATTGAATACAGAGAACGGCTCGGGGGATTTGTAGATGAATCCCAACTTCTTGAGATAAAAATTTTCTCTCCAGAACTGCTTGTTTGGTTTGAAGTAGAGAACAGTGAACTGAAACTCATACCTTTGAACACAGCAAGTTTCCATACACTCAATTCACATCCGTACATATCATACGAACAGACCCGTAGCCTGTTGCGCTACATACGTTTGTATGGAAAGATAAATAATAAGGAAATTCTTCAAAGTACAAATATCTTTACGACTGAAGAATTGGAGAAAGTATTGCCTTATCTGAATTTCTCTGAATAGTTAATCCTTGTTCTTCGCCCAAGTGCTTTTAAGAACGAACAGGGCAATAAGTAGCGGAATGAAAATGAGATGGAAACATCTTT
>JAFTTD010000039.1 GCA_017466965.1 Bacteroidaceae bacterium | reverse complement strand
GCCGCCGTTCGCGCAAGCTGTAAAATCTGTCCGTCACGAGCAAGATTAGCTATTTTCATATCAAATGCCATACCGCTCTGCTGCGTTCCTTCCAAATCTCCGGGCCCTCTAAGTTTCAAGTCTTGTTCCGCAATCTCAAAACCATCATTTGAATCCACCATAATTTGAATTCGTTTACGGGTATCTTCAGAAATTTTATAATTTGTCACCAAAATGCAATACGACTGTTCTGCACCTCGCCCCACTCGTACTCTAAGCTGATGAAGCTGACTAAGCCCAAACCTTTCGGCATTCTCAATAATCATTACAGAAGCATTAGGCACATTCACACCAACTTCTATAACAGTTGTCGCAACCATGATTTGAGTTTCGCCATTGGCAAAGCGTTGCATCTCCATATCTTTCTCTGCAGGCTTTAGTTTTCCGTGAACTTTGCTGACCTTGCAATCTGCGAACTCAGCACATACTTGTTCATATCCATCCTCCAAGTTCTTGATGTCCATCTTCTCACTTTCTTTAATCAGAGGATACACCACATATATCTGGCGGCCTAAAGCTATCTGCTTCCGCATTGCATCATAAATATGTGCCCGATGGCTGTCAAACTGATGAATGGTCCTTATAGGTTTTCTGCCAGGAGGAAGTTCATCTATCACACTCACATCAAGATCTCCATACAAAGTCATAGCAAGAGTACGAGGAATAGGAGTAGCCGTCATAACCAATACATGCGGACACAATGCTTGTTCTTCCTTATGTCCTCCACTCGCAGAAGCATCAGTAAAAAGTCTGTTTTTCTGCCATAGTTTAGCCCTTTGAGCTACTCCAAAACGGTGCTGCTCATCAATAATCACTAAACCTAAACGATTGAAAAGCACATTATCCTCTATGACGGCATGAGTGCCAACAAGGATATTCACATTCCCCTTAACAAGCGAGTCAAGAATTGATGCGCGTTTCTTCCCTTTCACCGAACCAGTAAGCAGCTCTACTCTGACGGGCAAATCGCCGAGCATACGCCTAATAGTTTCCAAATGTTGTTCTGCAAGAATTTCTGTCGGAGCCATAATGCAAGCCTGGCAGCCATTATCTACAGCCATCAGAGCGCACATCAAAGCAACAAGCGTCTTGCCACTACCTACATCGCCCTGCAAAAGTCTGTTCATCTGGCGGCCACTTCCCATATCACGACGAATTTCTTTGATAACACGTTTCTGGGCACCTGTCAGAGAAAAAGGCAAATACTTATTGTAAAAGGTATTGAACACATCTCCTATTTTAGGAAATACTATGCCACGAAACTTAATTATGCGGTCGCGAGTATATCGAAGAATATTCAGTTGAATATAAAAAAGTTCCTCAAATTTCAGGCGAGCCTGCGCACGACGTAACGCATCAGCAGAACCAGGAAAATGAATGTTACGCATTGCCTCATCATAAGACATCAGATGATATTTCTCAACAATATGACGAGGAAGAGTTTCCTCAAATGGCTCTTTCAACAACTGGAACATATTTGATGTCAGCTTCGCTATTACTTGTGAAGTAAGCCCTGAACGCTTCATCTTTTCCGTTGTGTTATAGGCGGGTCGGAGCGATGCGCCATTATTCCCTTGTGACAAGACATTATCTTGCGCCATCAAATTATCCTGTTCAGCCCCCCACAAATCACCTTGGCGCACATCGTACGTACCCAAAGAATATGATTGTCCTCCAGGGCGAAAACCTTGTTGGGGTATTTCTATTTCAGGATGCGCCACATTTACTCTGCCATTGAACATTGTTGGTTTACCAAATACAACATAGGGCTTATGACAATCATAAGTTTTCGTCACATACTTAATGCCTTGAAACCAAACCAAGTCCACAACGCCCGTGCCGTCAGAAAAATGTGCCACAAGCCTGCGTGTGCGTCCTTCTCCCAAAGCCTCAAACGAAAGTATCTCTCCATACAGCTGCAGATAAGGCATATTGCCGTTGATGTCTGAAATTCTGTAGAAACGACTTCTGTCAATATATTTGTAAGGGTAATAATAAAGCAAATCGCCCACGGTTTTTATCGCGAGCTCTTTTTCAAGCATGGCTGCCCTGTTAGGTCCCACGCCCTGCAGAAACTTTATATCTTGATTAAGTCTGTTAAACATGCAGCAAATGGAGTTTATCCTGTTGACAACAGTCTATATTCATCAGACAAAGATACGATAAAGAAATCAAATTCAAACCAGAAGTTTTCAAATCTCTTTGACTTCTCATAATTTTACCATATTTTTGTACTTACTAAATATGATTATTATGGAATACATACTTTTAGCTTTAGCAATAATTTTCTGCCTTGCAGGAATCGCAGGAGCCATACTGCCTATGTTGCCAGGCCCTCCTGTTAGTTATGCCGGACTTTGGATGCTGTGGTTTTACGACAGTTCATACGTAAGTTCCACAACCCTATGGGTTACAGGTATAATCATGATAATAGTAACAATTGTTGACTACATCGCCCCTATATGGATGACAGATCTGAGCGGAGGTTCAAAATACAGCACACGCGGAGCCACCATCGGTCTGATAGTCGGACTGTTCTTTTCTCCATGGGGATTGGTTATAGGTCCATTCCTCGGAGCTTTAGCAGGAGAACTGTTAGCACATGCTCAAGCCAAGAAAGCCCTGAAAGTAGCCATGATGTCATTCGTTGCCTTTCTTCTAACAACAGGGCTAAAGCTCATCTACAGCATTGTACTGCTAATTATGGTTGCAGTAGAGATAATTGCAGGAATTTAAGGAAGAGCTTGTTTTATAAGAATGCAAAATAGTAGTAGTGTCCAATCAGCAGAACATTATTGGAGCAGAGATATTCAATAATGTGTTAACAACAGACCAACCGGCAATTTCAGCTGTTGCACTATACACGTCTATTACTGCTTTTACCTGATCGTTTTCAATTTCCACCCTTTGTGTATCTCCGGTAAAGCCTGGTGTGGAAAGCATTGTCACTTCCATATTCTCAGGTCCTACGGACGCTCTTGAAGCAGCAACAGTAACGTTCACCTTTGTAGGGAATGTGGCTATAGCTTCTTTGGCTGTTCCCTTGAACACCACGCGGCGTTCGTTCTGCAAAGAGTCATCATACGCAGGGGTTCCCTTCAGTGCATTAGGACCTTTCTCATTGAAGAAACGTGCTTTAGCATTTCCCATCAGGGTTGCAGTCTGAAGCACATCAAATCCGCCTGTTGCTCCTGATACCACATACACCCGTGCTCCGTTCTGCCTGGCTGTAGCCATCACCTCATTATAAAAATCATCATCCGCAAACGCTCCGATTGAGAGTGTCACTATAGATATGCCAGCCCTGAGTGCAGGCAAAGCTAACTCTTTCATGGCTGCTGGTGATGCCGCTTCAACGATAATGTCAATTCCAAGCCCAATGAGTTCATCCACACTCTCACATACGTTGCAATCGCCTCCAGCTTCGTTCACACGACCGGCAAGCATTACGGCACGGTCCTCACTCCTTGAATAAACTCCTACCAATTCATATTCTTTCAGGATACCCTTCACAATTGCATCCGCCACTATACCTCCTAATTTTCCGCATCCTACTATACCTAATTTCTTCATATTGTTTCGTTTTGAATGTTACACAATAATATTTATTGCAAAATTAGGTATTTTTATTGTAAAAAGTAAATTATGAAGTACAAACGAGGGCTCATTTATTATTAAACGCAGGCTCGTTTGTTCCTCAATGAGCCTGCGTTTATAAATGTTACCCACGGTTGTAATGAATGTTTTCTGGTTTCCATTTGTCTTTCGGAGCCGGTGATTCTGCCGGATAACCTATAGGGATTATGTTCAGCGGAATGATGTGTGACGGCATTTCGAGCACTTCCTTTACTTTGGGGAGGACATCGGGCTTTGGATATACTCCGCACCATACAGCGCCAAGTCCGAGCGAATGAGCTGCAAGGAGGATGTTTTCTGTAGCTGCCGATGCGTCCTGAATCCAATATGCCTGTGCAAAACCCTGGAGCGCTCTGCTCATGTCTCCGCACACGACTATGGCAAACTGGGCTGTCTTCAGCATCTGAGCATAAGGATGCACGGCTCTGAGTCGCTCCATCTGTTCTCTGTCGTTGACAACGACAAATGCCCAAGGCTGTTTGTTTACTGCAGTAGGCGCAGACATTCCTGCTCGAAGTATCTTTTCTACTGTTGCATCGTCAACAGGCTGGTCTGTGAACGAACGTATGCTTGTACGTGTCATGATGGTCTGAATCAATTCTGATCCATCTGCTGTTTTTTGTGTTGCATTGTTACCATTCTGGCATGAATGCAATAGACTTGCACTAATTAGGCCTAATGCCACAAGTGCAGATGCAAAGAGTTTGCTTGAAATTCTTCTCATAATTTGCTGATCTTTTATTTAATTTGTTACTAAATATCCAATATCCTCGCCTGCGGTGAATTTCTTTCAGAAAGACATTCACATATCAACCTACGCTTTGCAAAGTTAAGTATTTGTTTAAAACAGACAAGTATTTTCTTTGTTTCAGCTCATAATGTTGTTTTTTTGAAAAAAATGTTCGTTAGGATTAAACATTTTCTGTTTTTTAGTGTCATAAGGACACTTTGAGCCTGATTTTATCTTTGAGTCAGGCTTGAAATTTGAATAAAACCGACAATATTAACTAAAAGGACAAGAATAAACAAAGTAAAAGATGGTAAGAAAATTGTTTGCGACTTTCATTGTCGTTTCAACGGGTTTCGTATGTTCATACGCCCAGTCTAAATTCAATGTTTCAGGTACTGTCATTGAAGAAGGAACAAATGGAGTAATTGAATCTGCAACAGTACAGATTCTGTCACTTCCCGACAGTACATATTTAAAAGGAGCTGCTACGAACGAAGTAGGCTCGTTCACTATTGAATCTGTGAACAAAGGGAATTACGCTCTGAAAATATCTTTCATTGGCTACGAAAGCAGAGTCATGAAATTAGATTTGACAAAGGAGAAGAAAAAGAATGTGGATGTAGGCTACATAACACTGAAGTCGGATGCCGTTCTGCTGAAAAGCGCGGAAGTGACAGCCAACGCGGCTAAGGTTCAAGTATCAGGAGATTCATTGATTTACAATGCTTCTGCATACAGAGTACCTGAAGGTTCAGCTCTTGAAGAACTGGTAAAAAAACTTCCTGGCGCAAAGGTGGACGATGAAGGCAACATTACTATCAACGGTAAGTCTGTCAGCAAAATCATGCTCAACGGCAAGGAGTTTTTCCTAAACGACACAAAGACAGCCATGCAGAACTTGCCTGTTGACATCATTGAGAAAGTAAAGACATACGAGAGAAAGAGCGACATGGCGAGAGTTACCGGCATTGACGACGGACAGGAAGAGACTGTTCTTGACCTTACTGTAAAGAAGGGCATGAGCCAAGGATGGTTCGGAAACATTAATTTAGGTGCAGGAACTGAAAACAGATATTCAAACCGTCTGTACGTTCAAAGAATATCAGACCATTCGCAGTTGTCAATAATAGGCAATGCCAATAACGTGGGCGACCGCGGATTTGGCGGAGGTGGTGGCCGTGGCTGGGGACGCGGTGGCGGCGGACTACGTTCAAGCAAGCGCATTGGTTTGAGTTTTGCTTCAGAATTTGGCAAGGTTGAGATGGGTGGTAGCGTTAACTACAGCTACAACGGCAGCGACAACTCCAGCATTTCATCAAGCCAGAACTTCGTTACTCCGACAGGTGCATTTGACGAGAGCAAAAGCAAGAGCCTGAGCAGCAACAGCAGCATCAGCGCAGACTTCCGCTTGGAATGGGAACCAGACTCTTTCACCAGCATCATCTTCCGTCCGAACGGAACCTATTCGCGAAATAGAGGTATGTCGGGAAGCACAACGGCTACATTCAACGAAGACCCTAACGAACTGTCGGACGATCCGCTCGGCGAGGCTACAGAATGGGCTAACAGCGAGGCTACACTGCCAGACAATCTCAAACCTACAAGTATAGACCAGCAAATAAAGAACATAGACAGCATCATCGTAAACTTCAACAACAATCGTTCGCAAACATACAGCAACAACAGAAGTCTGAACGGTAGCCTGCAAGTGAACAGAAGGCTCAGCAACAATGGGCGCAACTTGACACTCCGCGCTAACGGCGGTGCAAGCGGCAGTGACAGCGAACAACTCTCTGCAGCACTCATAAAATATAAGGCTGACGGCAGAGCAGACACCTACAACAACCGTTACTACAACACTCCAGGCCGCAGTCACAACTATTCTGTTCAAATGACTTACAGCGAACCTATTGCCGACAGAACTTACTTGCAACTCAGCTACCAATACAGTTACAGCTACAACAAGAACGACCGTCAGGCTTTCAACTACGACAACAGTTTTCAGGCTTATTCACAGCTTGAAGAGGCACTGCGCACCAACAGATATGACATTGACGCCATACTTGACTATGTTAACGACTACACAAAGAATGAAGAGCTGAGCCAGTTCTCTGAATACAAGAACTACAATCAGAACATTCAGCTACAGTACAGAATGGTAAGAGACAAATTCAATTTCGGAATTGGAGCAGAGGCTCTTCCTCAAAAGACCAAGTTAGACTATGACTACATGAACATAGACACAGTGGTGACTCGCAATGTGTTCAACATCACCCCTACGCTGGACTTCCGCTACAACTTCGACAATATGACAAACCTGCATTTCACTTATCGCGGACGTACCAGCCAGCCAAGCATGACAAACCTGCTTGACATCACAGATGATTCGAACCCGCTGAACATCACAAAGGGTAATCCAGGACTAAAACCTTCGTTCTCAAACAACTTCGATTTAAGATTCAACACTTACAATGCTGAGGCACAAAGAGGCATATTCTCATGGGTCGGATTCGGAATGACAAGAAACAGCATATCAAACATGGTCAGATACGACTCTGCAACAGGTGTACGCACAACAAGACCTGAGAACATAAACGGAAACTGGAACGCCAATGCCGGATTCGGATTCAACACAGGTATAGGAAAAGATAAAGCATT
>JAFTTD010000038.1 GCA_017466965.1 Bacteroidaceae bacterium | reverse complement strand
AATTGAATATATTTGTAACAAGCATTTTGCTTCCGAAACCAAACATTTCGCGTACAGGACGGAAGTCTATGCTCAAAGTAGGACGCCAACGCGAAAACCACCAGCTCAGAGCCGAAACACATGCAACATATACAATACTTTGAGTAGCAATACCCCAGTATGCCATGCCCGAAAGGGCCATAACAACCCCCACCGTACCCGAAAGGAACGTAGAGACAGTCAGCATCACAGCCTGCTCTCTTGCCTTCAGCCTCTTGAACAGAATGGCTCGCGGAGTGATGGAAAGACTTGCTACGAAGAAGCCGACAAACGCATATCTGGACAGCCAAAGCAAACGAGGCTCATTGAAGAACGACACCAACAACGGAGAACAGAACCACAATATCACATAGACAGCAGCGCTGCAAAGGACATTAAACCAAAATACAGAATTATAATCATTGTAAGTTGCATTCTTTCTGTTAGTCAGAGCGGATATAAACCCTCCTTCCTGCAGTGCAGCGGCAATGGAAGAGAATATCGCAAGCATGCCTATAACGCCATAGTCATCCTCTGTCAGCCGGCGTGCAATGAGTATGCCAAAGACAGCATTCATGACTTGCATCATTCCATTGCTTAGCCCGCCCCACATAAAGCCCTTGGCAGCTTTTTCCTTCAACGTCTGTTCACTCATGCCTAATTATGCACTATAACGTTAGTACCATCGTAGTTTATACGGTATCTGTACAGATTTCGCGGAGAATCACTGCCATCGCCCTCCACAGCACTTATCATGCCATAATTGTTAAGGTCATATACAATTCCGCACTTCCCGCATTTTGCAGTCCCATTGTCATTAATATTGAGTCTGCGGTCAGCCCTGTCGCAATTGGAACATGCAAGATCGTATGCAAGATACTCACCATAAAAGTTTGTCCCGACAATGAGTCCTCCAAGTCCGTATGTAAAGTTCACACTTAGCGCATCGGCCGTATATTGCTCAGAGCCTATGCTGCTTGTCATTTCTATTTTTGTCGTGCCATTCAGCACTCTTTGCCTTATGCTCACATACTGCCCCGGATTTCCCATAGCATTGTGAAGCTGAGGGTATTGCATAGAATTGAAGAAACAATACACATGATTCTTCTTCGAGAAAGAACTGTTAAAATCTTCTTCACACGAAGTAAGCATGCTCATAGACATAAAGGCAAAAGCAAAAGCAAAAAACACAAAAAATATCTTTTTCATTATCAAGCAATCTGGTTTATACTATCAGAAAGATAATTCCGGACTTTTAATAATATCCTCTATAGTCTTCATTTCTTCATCCGTAAAACTCAGATTGTCAAGAGTTTTCAGATTACTCATCAACTGACCAACAGAAGATGTTCCTATAATGACAGAAGTAACACGCTTGTCAGCAAGCACCCATGCCAAAGCCATGCTTGCCATAGACTGTCCGCGCTCTTTAGCTATGTTTGCAAGCTTCTTCACAGCCTCCACTCGCTCTGGTGTAACCTGAGAATGCTGCAGAAAGCCCCAATCCTTGGCAGCCCTGCTTCCTTCAGGTATCCCGTTGTCATATTTTCCAGAAAGCAATCCCTGAGCCAATGGAGAAAAACATATTATCCCGCTGCCCTCCTCTGTTGCAATATCAAAATTTGCTTTCTGAGCCTTGCGGTCGAACATTGAGCATCTGTACTGGCTCAGCAGACATGGAACCTTTGCTTCCCTCAAAATGGAATATGCCTTGCGCTGCTGTTCAGGCGGATACTTTGAAATACCCGCATACAGTGCCTTGCCTTGGCGAACAATGTCAATAAGAGCCTGCATTGTTTCCTCCACAGGAGTTACACCATCGTAACGATGGCTATAGAACACGTCAAAGTATTCTAATCCAGTGCGTCTGAGACTTTGGTCACACGAAGCCATAAGATTCTTTCTTGAAGAGCCCGTTCCATATACTCCGGGCCACATATCATGTCCAGCCTTGCTTGCAATGAACATCTCATCACGATGTCCCTTAAGACTCTGGTTCAAGATTTTTCCGAAATTAGTTTCAGCACTCCCTGGCGAAGGACCGTAATTGTTGGCAAGGTCAAAGTGACAAATACCATTGTCGAAGGCCGTAAGTATCATATCTGTTGCGACACTGAAATCATCAACGTCCCCGAAATTATGCCAAAGTCCGAGCGAAATACGAGGCAACTGGACTCCGCTGTTTCCGCAATATCTGTATTCCATACCTTTAATTATATATTATCTGTTTT
>JAFTTD010000037.1 GCA_017466965.1 Bacteroidaceae bacterium | reverse complement strand
CTTATCGAGCGTTACAGCGCGCCTATTTATGTAGGTTCTGTAGCTACAGATGCATATAACGAGAACAAGGGTACACAGTGGGACTCTGTTTATGCAAAGAGATACTTCTCTAACAATTCAATGAACGGAGAAATCCTTGAACTGGACAATTCCGGCACTACTTTCGATGCACTTCTTAAGTTCGATCCAGGTTGGAACACTTACTACACTCAGAGCGCGCCAATGATGCAGGATATGGCAGTAATGCTCGCTCCTACAAACGAGGCTCTCCAGAGATGGTGGGACGAAGAAGGCGGACAAGTGTTGAAAAACTATTACCACGAGTGGGATTCTGTTCCTAATTCAGTGCTCAACAAGCTCATCAACGTGAACATGCTCCAGTCTTTCGTGGCTTCAGTGCCAAGCAAGTTCAAGAACGTGCTTGATGACGCCAACATGGAAATGGGACTCTCAACAGATGCTATCAAGGAAGTACGTCTTGGTGGCAACGGTGCTGTATATGTAACAAACACAGTTTATACACCTACAGTATATTCATCAGTTCTCTTCCCGGCAGTAATCAATGAGACAATGTCTGTGTTCAACAAGGCTATCGAGCGTCTTGACTATGCAGCTTACCTCAACTCAATGGTTGCTACTTATAGTTTCTTCATTCCTACAAACAACGGTCTCCTTTCATACGTTGACCCTGTTTCGTTCGGACAGAACAGAACTCTCATCTGGGAATTCCATTACGACCCAACTGCTACATCAGCAAAACAGATTTATGCAGACACCTACGAGTATGTTAAGCAGGAAGACGGCACATGGGTGAAGGGTGAATTCGTGAAGAAAGAAACTCCTACAAATCTCCCAAGATATGGTGTGCCTCAGGACAAGGTTTATCACCGCTTGCGCGACTTGCTCGACAACAGCATCGTTATCGGAGCTATCCAGCCAGGCAAGAAGTTCTATCAGACAAAGGGATATTCATACGTGAAGGTTGACGGAACTATCGATGTTCCTGGTCAGATGACTGTTTCCGGAGGATGGCAGGTAGATTCTAATTCTCCTGTTACGGTTGTTGATGTTTACCCTATGAGAAACGGTAAGTCTTATATCCTTGACGGCGCTCCTATCATGACATCAACAAATGCCCTCAGCGATGTTTTGGCTGCAAATCCTGATTTCTCTGAGTTCAACAAGATTATCTCAATGGTAGGTGGATTCTCTACAAGATATTCTACTACTTCTGGTACATCAGGCCGTTTCTCAACTTCTAAGTTGGGTAACCTGATTTACGTTCCTGCAAAATTGGGCGGTACAGAAAATATCAACTATCTCATGAACGGATACCACTATACAGTATATGCTCCTACAAACGAAGCTATGCAGGAAGCATACGCACTCGGTCTTCCTACAGAAGAAATGTTTGTCGAGGCTGACTCTCTTGACGAGATAGGCGAGACAGAAGACTCTGCTGCTCACCTCAGAAAAGTCATTCTTGATTTCGTTAAGTATCATGTTCAGTTAGGTTCTGTATTTGCTGACGAAGGATTCAATTCCGGCACATACGAAACAGCCAGAACTAACTCGGTTACAGGTCGTCCTTATATGATTAGAGTTACACCTTCTGCTGACGGAATCAGCATAGAAGGCGTTCAGGCTAAGAAAGGCGAGGACAAAGACAAGAACCCAATCTATTCACAGCCGTCTGAAAAGCAGTCTGTATTGAAAGACAAGATTTACAATACAATGATACGCGAATACTGGAACGGTTCATCTTCATTCGGAAACTCTTCAAATGCTAATTCAACAGAAGCAACAGTTGAGTCTTCAAATGCAGTTGTTCATTCAGTGGCTCATCCATTGCTCTATGACAAGACTATGGTGGAAGTAGTGGTTGACACCGTTACTAATGAGAAGGCTATGAAGGCATATCAGTTTATATATCGTGCTAACGATGTATATGATTCAGGTGAGGATGAAGAAGAAGAGGAGTAAGCTAACTACGTAAAAAATGAAAGATATGAAAAAAATAATATCAATGCTTATGCTGTTTGCTTGCTTCTGTGCTGTCACAAGAGCGCAAGTTGCAGCGGGTGATGTCGTTTCAGGTACTGTTTCCGATGATTTAGGACCATTGATGATGGTTAACGTTATCGAGGTTGACAACAGTGGACGTATCGTTGCCCATGGAGTTACAGACATCAATGGTAACTTCTCTTTCCGAGTACAGGACCCTAAGAAGAATAAAATTAAGGTGTCATATATCGGATGTGAAACTCAGGTTCTTCAGATCAACAAGAAGGTATTTAACATTGTGATGAAGAGTCAGAACATGTTAAAGGAAGTTGTTAAGACTGCAAGTAGGAAAACTCAGAATGAAGGTCTTGCCATTCCGGTAACAGAAATGTCTGTTGCACAGCAGACTATCAGCATGAAAGAGTTCGATGGACTCGGAATGACATCTGTCGATGAAGCCCTTCAGGGACGTATCTCAGGTCTCGACATCGTGATGAACTCTGGTAACCTCGGTTCCGGAACTACAATGCGTCTTCGTGGTGTTAGTACCATCAATGGTGACGTTAACCCGCTTATCGTTGTAAACGGTAATATCTGGGTTGATGAGCGTAACGCAACAGAGAGCTTTGACTTTAGCAATGCCAATGAAGATCGTTTTGCTGAGCTTTTGAACGTTAACCCTAACGATATCGAGTCTATTTCGGTTCTTAAGGATGCCGCAGCAACTGCTGTTTGGGGATCACAGGGTTCAAACGGTGTTATCGAAATCAGAACAAAGCGTGGTGAAAAAGGTAAGACACGTGTTCAGTATCAGTATCGTCTTAACGGAACTTGGCAGCCTGAAGGTATGAAGATGCTCAATGGAGATGATTATACAATGTTCCTCAAGGAAGCATACTTCAACCCTCAGCTCGACAACAGCTATGCTGACAAGAACTCATCTAACTATATTTGGGAGTTGAACTATGATAAGGATAAACCAGACTATCAGATGTTCAACAACAATACAAATTGGGAAGAAGAAGTCAAGCAATTCAGCTTGCAGCACTCTCACCACATTTCTTTGACCGGTGGTGGTGAAAAAGCACGTTTCCGTGTTTCTGGTGGTTATGATACTCAGGGTGGTTCTGTTATCAAGCAGCGTTACGACCGTTTTACAACTCGTGTTGCTCTCGACTATTACGTGTCAGACCGCATAACAGTATCAACAAACTTCGACCTCACTTATTCTGTAAACGACCGTGAAAATGGTGCTGATTTGCTGGGTATTGCATATCAGAAAATGCCTAACATCGCAATTTACGAAGAGGATGTTAACGTTAATCCTACTGGTGAG
>JAFTTD010000036.1 GCA_017466965.1 Bacteroidaceae bacterium | reverse complement strand
TTTCAAAAGCAGAACTAATCCAAGATAAATTAACAGGTTGTTATCATTTCCATAGAACAAAGTGTTGTGCATAATCTCCGATGCGCTTGCATTGTTAATGAGCTGCGATATAACATCATATCCTTCACCATACATTGCGGGGAAAAAGTATATCAACACACCAAGTACCAACGCACCAAGAACAAACTTCTTCCATCTGCTATTAAAACGTGCAAAAACACCTTCAAACCAATTCATCATACGAGTGAAATACAATGATGCAAGTCCACAGAACACGCCTAACATAATACATCCAGGAATGATGTCGATAGAAAATGCTTTCTCCAATGAAAAAGAGAACATGGACTCTGTACCATAGAAAGCATATGACACACAGGCTGAAGTGATACAAGTGACAAGCAACGGAAGCAATGACGACATTGTCAAATCAAGCATAAGCACTTCAAGGACAAATACTAATCCAGCAATCGGAGCCTTAAAAATTCCAGCTACAGCACCAGCTGCTCCACATCCTACGAGTAGCATCAATGTATTTGGAGGCATATGAAAACGACGTCCCAAATTAGAACCGAAGGCTGAACCTGTAAGCACAATAGGCGCCTCCGCACCAACAGAGCCTCCACAGCCGATAGTAATAGCACTGGCAACAATGCTAGACCATTTGTTATGCGACTTTATCCTTGCCTTCTTCCTTGATATGGCATACAGGATTTTAGTCACGCCATGACTAATATCATCACGCACAACATATTTTATGAAAAGCGAAGTAAGAAGGATACCAACTGCTGGATAAAGCAGATACAAGCCGTTCATCTCATTGGCATCAAAACCTTTTGTAAGAAGCAATCGTATCTCTTCTACAAGAGTTTTCAGCACAAAGCCTGCCACCCCAGTACAAATACCGACGAGCAGGCTAAGAAACAATATGATATGTTTTTCGGAATGATCGCCCTTTATCCAATCTGTAACATAATTAGCCAAACGAACAACTTTCCTCCGCTTTGTAATACCCTTAAGAATCATATATTTATTATTAATTGGTGTGCAAAGAAACTCTAAACTATAAAGTTTTCATGTCCAAAAAAATCACAAGGCTCATTCCCTTATTATATGAAACTCACCATTACTCTTAACTTTTATAATGCTTGAGGGTTGATGCTTTTCCTTGCACCGCTGATTGTATTTAACCACATAATCAACCGCATTTTTTATTTCATCAGATATTTCATCAAATGTCAACGCAGTAGGTTCGCCACTGATATTCGCGCTTGTTGAGACTATTGGCCTTTGAAAACGATAGCAAAGTTCCTTGGAAAACTCTTCTTTTGTCACTCTTATACCAACGCTTCCATCTTCAGCCAGCAGATTGTTCGCCAACCCTGTTGCGTTCTCGAAAATAATTGTCAAAGGCTTGTTTGACAACTCTATCATATCCCATACAACATCAGCAACGCTTCTCACATATCTTACAATCCGGGCTTCAGAATCAACAAGGCAAATCATAGCCTTGCTGTCCTCGCGCTTCTTAATTTCATATACCCTCTTTACGGCTTCCGGATTTGTGGCATCGCATCCTATTCCCCATACTGTATCCGTCGGATAAAGAATCACTCCGCCATTCTTCATCACCTCTACCGCCTTCTTTATTTCATCCTGCATCATATTTTTTTAGAATTCGCTTGTAAAATGGAACTTAATATGTTTGAAGTCATTTTGCGCCATCTGAAGCACATATCTCGAATCAGCCAGGAACACGTCACGTCCTTCCCTGTCTTTTGCCATATACTGATACTTGCGTTTTTTGAAAGCCTCAAGCTCCGCTTCGTCATCGCTTTCTATCCAGCATGCCTTATACAAGCTTGCAGGCTCCCATCGGCACAGTGCATTGTACTCGTTTTCAAGACGATACTGAATTACTTCAAACTGAAGCTGTCCTACGGTTCCAATAATTTTACGTCCATTGAATTGATTAACAAACAATTGTGCAACGCCTTCATCCATGAGCTGAGCAATACCCTTTTCCAACTGTTTAGTCTTCATAGGGTCAGCATTCTCAATATATTTGAACATCTCAGGCGAAAAACTTGGCAATCCTCTAAAATGCAACTTTTCGCCTTCTGTCAAAGTATCGCCTATCTTGAATGTTCCATTATCTGGCAAACCTATTATATCGCCTGCCCATGCTTCGTCAACAGTGGTCTTTCGCTGCGCCATGAATTGCGTAGGAGAAGAAAAACGCATAGTCTTGCCATGGCGCACATGATAATAAGGCGTGTTGCGTGAGAACTTACCAGAGCAAACTTTGCAAAACGCAATACATGAACGATGGTTAGGGTCTATATTAGCAGTGATTTTGAACACAAAACCTGTAAATTTTTGTTCATCAGGCTGCACATCTCTTTCCTCAGCTTTTACAGGGCGAGGGCTCGGAGCTATCTCTACAAATGTGTTCAACAATTCTTCCACGCCAAAATTATTGAGAGCAGAGCCAAAAAACACAGGGGCAAGCTCTCCGCGAAGATATTCTTCCACTTCAAATTCGGGATATACTCCTTCTATCAGTTCCAGCTCATTGCGCAATCTCTCAGCAAGGTCTGCTCCTATATGGTTGTCAAGTTCTTCCGTATTTATGTCCACTTCCACCTTTTCCGCTAACACTTGCTTAGAGGGCTGGAACAAGTTTAGATTCTGCTCATATATATTATAAACACCCTTAAAACGTTGTCCTCTCTCAATTGGCCACGTTAACGGACGAACGCCTATAACAAGCTCTTCTTCAAGTTCGTCCAACAAGTCAAACGGGTCCTTCGCCTCACGGTCCATCTTGTTGACAAATATAATAACAGGTGTGTTACGCATACGGCACACCTCCATCAGCTTTCTTGTCTGGGTTTCCACACCCTTTGCACCATCCACAACTATGATAACGCTGTCAACCGCTGTCAGCGTACGGTAAGTGTCTTCAGCGAAGTCCTGGTGACCGGGAGTATCAAGGATATTTATTTTATAATCATGGTAGTCAAACTCCATCACAGAGGTTGTAACCGAAATACCGCGCTGCTTTTCAATATCCATCCAGTCTGAAGTAGCAGTCTTCTTAATCTTGTTGCTCTTAACAGCACCAGCCACTTGAATCTGTCCTCCAAAGAGCAACAGCTTCTCAGTCAACGATGTTTTACCCGCATCCGGATGTGCTATAATCGCAAACGTTCGTCTTCTTTCAATTTCCTGATTCATCTTTACTTTTTTTCTTCATATTTATCAGCACGGAGGTTGTTATTGCACACTATGCATTCAGCAACTATGCCCCATGCTTCCGTT
>JAFTTD010000035.1 GCA_017466965.1 Bacteroidaceae bacterium | reverse complement strand
CATTTCCTTGCACTTTTGCTTCGGAATGGCTTTCATCAAAAGTCCTCATAAGTCATTGAACACCAGTGCCGCCATCATTATTTTCCCTCATTCGTTCGTTTTTTCCAGAGATATTGTATATATTTGCAAAGCTTTGTATCAAAATGATAACAATAAAAACCTTAAATAACTAGTAATTTACATTTTTATGAAAATTTTATCAACATTGTTCGTTTGTGCCGTGTTGTCAATGCAGGGTACTGCAAGTGCACAGAAGAACGCTACACTGAATGCTGAGGCAAAGGAAACTGTTGCCAAGATTGAGAAAGTAAACGATTACTGGCAGAGCCATCACAAGGCTGAATGCCGTGGCTTCTGGGACAATGCAGCTTATTTCACAGGGAATCAGGCTGTATATGAACTGACAGGGAAGCAGGAGTATCTGGACTATGCTGTCAGATTTGCTGAACACAACAACTGGAAGGGTGCTACTCAGAGAGATACAAGAAAATGGAGGTACAAGACTTACGGTGAAGGAATGGACTTTGTGCTGTTTGCCGACTGGCAGATTTGTTTCCAGGTGTATATCGACCTTTACAATATTGAGCATCGCGCTGAGCGACTTCAGCGTACGCTTGAGGTAATGTGCCATCAGGCAAGCATGAAGGAGAAGGACTTCTGGTGGTGGAGCGACGCTCTGTATATGGGTCTTCCTATATTCACTAAGTTGTATAAAGTGACAGGCGACCAGAAACTGCTTGACAAGCAGTATGAATGTTTTGTGTGGACTGACAGCCTTCTTTTCGATCCTGAGGCTCAGCTCTACTATCGTGACGCGAAATACATCTATCCTAAGGTGAAGACTGCATGCAACGGTGGCAAGAGCTTCTGGGCACGCGGTGACGGATGGGTGCTTGCCGGTCTTGCTAAGGTTCTTCAGGACTTGCCTAAAGACAGCAAGTACAGACCGTTTTATGTTAAGCGGTTCAAGGAACTGGCTGAAGGCGTGGCACGCTGCCAGCAGGAAGGCGGATACTGGAGCCGTTCTATGCTTTGCGAAGATGATGCGCCTGGATATGAAACAAGTGGAACAGCGTTCTTTACATACGGTATGCTCTGGGGTGTGAACAACGGAATACTGCCAGCAAAGACATATAAGCCAGTTATTGACAAGGCTTGGAAGTATCTTACAGAGGTGGCTCTCCAGGCTGACGGTAGCGTTGGTTATGTTCAGCCAATAGGTGAAAAGCCAGACCCAACACGTAAGGTTGATGCTCGCTCACAGGCTCCGTTCGGAACTGGCGCATGGCTTCTTGCTGCTTGCGAATATGTTAACTATGTGAACAAGTAATTTCTAAGAACTTATATAGGACAAGGAGGTGCTGAAATGAGATTCTGCACCTCCTTGTTTTATGTGGATTAGTTGATGGGTATTTTTGAACAAGCTATGTTGTGACGGCATTTGCAGGTTTGCCGGAATCACTCAACTAACTTTAATCCCATTTTTTCGGCTTCCTCAATCAGCAACTTTCTTGCTGCCTCGTATTCGTTTGGTATGATTCCGTCAAGAATAGCGTCCTTGATGACAGATTTTAATGTGCCGACTTCGCGGCAGGGCTGAAGACTGAACATCTGCATTATCTCTTCGCCTGAAACGGGAGGCTGGAAGTTGCGTATCCTGTCTTTTTCTT
>JAFTTD010000399.1 GCA_017466965.1 Bacteroidaceae bacterium | reverse complement strand
GCTTTACGCAGTCAAGAGTATGCTTACGCGATGTAGTACGATCTGACAATTCTACAAGAGTAAAACCGTCTTCATCTGTAGCAACTTCAATGCCCTCAGGGAGAACAAGGTTGAACTGGAATGCAGTGAATGTGTCTGATTCACCTGGAGTGTTAAGCTCTATTCCTAATAATGCTTCAGCACCTGGTTCTATCACGAAAGAAGGCTTGATATAGAATGTTGCCTCTGTGTCACTGCTGAGAAGAGCTGGAGCTGATATGCGGCTCTTGCCTTCTGCTGAAGTGTTGAGAATCATGTCTGCAATAGAAACAATATCTGTTACGTTAATTACTTCGTCTGCATTAACGTCTGCTGCATCAAATGAAACAGCTAAAGAATCCTCCGGATTAAGAATGTATGAAGCAATGGCAACAATGTCTGTTACATTTACAGCACCATCTTCATTTGCATCACCTGGAAGATGTTTTTCCATTTCCCCTTTAACAGCTGTTACGTCTGTATAGAAGCCAACAAGTTTAGCATCTGCTGCTGCACCACCGTATGCATTAGTACATACGCAGAAGTTCGCGATAGCAAGAGTGCCGTCTTCGTTCATTGTAACTTTAATTGGATCAGCAGTCTTGTTCATGTCATAAAGCATTGCGTATGCAACACCCGGTTCTATAGTCTTAAGATATGTGCCAGCCTTGATTTCTGCTGTTGTACCTTCTGGAGAGAACATGATACCGCCATAGTTGAGGCTTGTTACATCATTGCCCCAGAACTTAGTGATAAGATACATATCTGCAGCTTCAACATAAGATATTTCCATCTCAAATGTTGCAGGATTTTCAAATCCCTCAAAATTCTGAACTGTTCCTTTCACTGTCCATACACCAGCCCATTCAGGAAGAACTGGTTCTGGCTTCTCTAATTTAGAAGCACTAACATTTGAATAATATCCTTCAAGTTTTGCATCTGCAGTCGCTCCGCCGTATGAATTTGTACATACACAGAAGTTAGCGATAGAAAGAGTACCATCAGCATTCATTGTCACAGCAATAGGAGATGTAGTCACATTCATATCATAAAGAACATAATATGAAACGCCAGCTTCTATTGTCTTAAGATATGTGCCAGTCTTGATTTCTGCTTTATCACCATCTGTTGTCAATATAATACCGCCATAATTAAGACTTGTAACATCATTGCCCATGAATTTTGTGATAAGATACATGTCTGCTGCTTCATTGTAAACAACTTCCATCTCGAATTCAGTAGCAGCAGTATTACCATCAATACCCATCACGTCTGCTTTTACAGTCCATACTCCATCCCATGTCTGCTCAGTTGGTGTTCCCTCAATTTCTTTCTTTGCAGATCCATCCATATACCACTGTTCCATTGTATATTTAGGTTCGTCTTCAGCAGCATCCGGATTAGGAAGTGCTATACAAAGAGGAGTTGACATTGACAACGTTGTTTCTGAAGCATAAGTAAAAGTAAATGAATAATCAGTAGAACCATTATAATAAATCATAGCACCAGTAGTAGCATCAACAACTACATCTTTTGCATGAATAGAAAGTTGTACACCATCAAATGTCGCTGTAAGGTTGATTACAGGATAATCACCAATTGTAAGAGCTACGTCATAATTCTTATTATCCTCTGAAGTTTTAGCAAGAACAAAACTATACTCAGCAGGAATTTGAGACTCAGAATTAGAGCCGTATGTACCCATTGGTTTTGCATTCCATTTACCACTAAGGTCTGCAACTTCAATTGTTTCAGCCTCTGTCAATGTAAGCTTCACATTAGAGAAAGTTGCAACAATTGTAGATTTTGAATTCTTGTGATCGCATGTAACAACAGTGAAGTCAGGAATAGTAATCAACTTAGTTTCCGGATTATAGCTGAAATAAACAGGACCATAACTTTCAACTGTCCATTCTCCTAATTCATTGTCATATACTCCGTAAGGATAATCACCATTCTCATTAGCAAGATAAAGCCCATCCCATAACTGAGGATTATTTGGATTGGTAACCTTCACCATTTCCTTCTCTGTACTGATTGCATTTATATTCAGCTGATTCTTAGATCCTGCAAATCCTACAATTTTTGCAGGATATATACCATCTTGAGATACAACCACTTCACAATCATTAGACAAACTTGAAGCATAAGACTCCATACCTTCTGCTACTTTCATTTCAGCAGTAAACTGATACTTTCCATAAAGATCAGCTATTGTGCTAACCTGCGCATTAACAGGCTGAACTAAAAGCACCAAAAGAACACTCATAAGAGTTCCCAAAAAGTAATTCTTTTTCATAAGCTATAAAATTAATTTAAACATATTTATTATTTAAGTTCTTCAAGCAAAATTTTGAGCCCTGGATGACTTGGACGTGGAGCATTATACATATACAAATTTCCTTCTTTGTCATATATCAGGAAAAATGGAATACCCTTAACATTCAAATTGTTGCAAAGAGAATTATCCTTGTTATGCAACTGATTACCATGCATATTAAGTTGTTTCATTTTTGCTTTCCACTGTTCTTCCTTAGCATCAACAGATATTGATAAGAAAACAACATTCTTGTTTTCCAGTTCAGCCTCAAGTTTCTGAAGATGCGGCACTTCTTTAATACATGGACCACACCATGAAGCCCAAAGATCTATATATACATATTTACCTTTAAACTTTGAGAAATCCACAGTATTCCCTTCCGCATCTTTCAAGACAACACCTTCAGGAAAGGCAGCACCTTTCACTGTAGCTCTACGCTTTTGAAAATCTGCAAGATATTTTTTATCCAATCCATATTTATCCACTACAGTCTTCAATACGGCATAGCCATTATCGTAACCCTCGCTGTAATTGAATTTAGTAATGTAGCTTTCCACCAATACATTTTCAATTGCACCACGTATTTTTTCATTCGAATAATTAGTTCGAAGAAAATCTATTTTTGTGGACAAATCTGCATCTTTAGGTAATGTACTCAACACTATCTGCTGCACACCTGTAAATAATGAAGCCAAAGAACTATCCAAAAGCTTAGAGGCCTTTGACATTACATCATTTAAGGAGAAATCCAGCTCTTCAGCTTTCTTCCCAGAAACTCTCAAATAAGAAGTAAAAGAGTTGTATGCCGAAACGTATCCCCACAACCGTATGTAATCAGCTACAGACGCAGAACATTTGCTTGCTTTTGCTACAGACTCTGCTTTTGATATATACTCATCTATAAAAATCTTAAAATCCTGAACAGACATATTTGCGCCATCAGTCCAGACTGCTCTGTCTTTTGTATATACTATATTAGCATATTCAGACAGCGCATTGTTGTCAATGCTTCCATTCACAGCAGGAACCGCTCCTGTAAGATTCAGTTCCAGATTTGAAACTTCTTTTTCTGTGTCTGAGAAAAACAAAGGCAATATAGCTTGGCTCTGATTCCTTATGAGTATCAAATTATAAAAGCCATCATCTGCTGTTTTCACATCAGCAACAAATGCTCCATTTTCAACTTTTGCCTCAATCATACCTTCACTGCCAGCAGATATTGAAGCTATATAAACTTTTGCGCCCTCAGCTTTATCCTGTGGAACGATTTTGCCTCTAACACTAACAGTCTGTGCTTCAGCAAAACAAGCACAGATAAGCAAAGCTAAAATGACAAGTATATTCTTTTTCATATTTGTAATAAAATTTCTGCAAAAGTACAAAAAAACAGACAAAAAACGTCCTTAATTATACAAAAAAACCACACATTAGTCCAAGAATCAAACTATTTATACGGAATACAACAATAATATCTGCTTTTAATTAATAGTCACATAAATAATCAAGTCTTATAATCAGACTATAAAATATTTTTTACAACCACCTATGAATTTATCATCATTTCATAAAGACTCTGTCACCTAAATAATGAGCTAACTTTCGTTTGATGCCACATAAATTTTGATAACGCGCCATTATTTCCATGCACTTTTCACTATCAGTCAACACTTCAGGACTCGCCAACAGCGAAGAAACTTGACGTAATTCATATTCAACTACAAAAAATTTATAATCAAGCAGAAGATGCATCACTTTATCTTCAAGATTATTTTCATTGTTATCTTCACCTGAAGACGAATACGAATCCATTTGCTCACCAACAAGTTCAGCAGCCTCTCGACTGACTTCAATCATAGGGCTATTCAAAAAATGCCTGCTTGCAACAAAGCCTTCCAATTTGGAATTATCAACAGCATCAGACAGCATATCGGCATACAAT
>JAFTTD010000398.1 GCA_017466965.1 Bacteroidaceae bacterium | reverse complement strand
CATGTATATCTCCATCTCCAATATGCCTACAGAACGTATGCCCTGACGTATTTCCGGCCAATGGTGGAACTTGTCATGCACCTCGATATATTTTTTTATGAGCTGCTCATCGTTCTTCATATCCATGGTTTGGCTATAACGCTTCACCTGAACATTATATTCTTTTCTTTTGTAACCGTCCATTTTCAAAATAAAATTTAAAGTTTTTACTATTTAAAAGCTGGTGTACAAGCCTACCTGACATTGTCAACCACATGCCCTCTCCATCCGTAATAGGCACAGAAGCCGAAACAAATAAGTGGTATGATGTAAGCCAATTGATAAGTGTCGTTCCAATCGGAATTGATTGTCTGCATTATATAAGCAGTGAGCTGTGGAAGACATGCATTACCTGCTATTGCCATAACGAGGAATGCGGCTCCACTCTTGGTCTGGCCACCCAACCCTACAAGAGCAAGTGAGAACTGCGTCGGATACATGATAGACATGAAGAACGACACAGCCAGCATGGCATAGAGTCCTACCATTCCGCCAAACACCATTATTACTGCACATAGAATTATATTGATTATCGCATATACAGTAAGCATGTTTTGAGGTGTAAAACGTCCCATAAGCATTGTGCCAATCCATCGGCCAAGGAGAAACGCCAGCATGTATAGTCCGAAGAATGTTGTGGCTGTGGCCTCATCGAGTCCTGCATATATACAGCAATAAACAAGAAAAAGACTGTTTATTGCTGTCTGTCCGCCGTTATAGAAAAATTGAGCAATGACACCCCATCGCAGATGGCGACGGCGCAACACACTGAAATCGATGAGTTTACCCGATGTGTCTCCAGCATGATTCTCTTCTGTGATTTTCGGTAGTTTGACAATTACAAGTATCACTGCAATAACAACAAGCACGGCCGCCAAAACAAGATAAGGGGTTTTCATTGCATCTGTCTCAATCTGTATATAGCCATCCCATCCGCCAGGAAAATCGGCGGGCAATGTCTCCCTTGTGTAAGTGTTTCCGCTCAGCACAAGCTTGCTGAGAAACATAGCCGAGATGAAGGCTCCAAGTCCATTGAACGACTGTGCCAGATTGAGACGGCGTGGTGCTGTATGCGCTTCGCCCAACGCTGTAACGTATGGATTAGCTGCAGTTTCAAGGAAGCACATACCGGTTGCGATTATAAAGAAAATACAAAGATATGCCCAATACTCCTTAATCATTGCCGCCGGAAAAAACAGAAGTCCTCCTAAAGCTGCAAGAAGAAGTCCGAACACGATGCCTGACCGGTAGCTGTATTTCTTCATGAACATCGCTATCGGTATAGGGAAGATAAGATATGCCAACCAATAGGCTGTCTCTGTAAATGATGCTTCAAAAGTGCTCAATTCGCACGTCTTCATCAGCTGTCTGATCATTGTAGGCAGAAGATTGCTACTGATTGCCCAAAGAAAGAAAAGGCAAAAGATGAGAGCAAGTGGTATTATTTGTTTATTTTTCATTGTCCAACGTGTTTTATTTTTATTATCAAATCCAACAACTTACATTCTTACGAGTATGCGGAACACTTTTCCCGGAGCGTCAGCCCACGACTGCATCGCCATGTGTGCATTTTCGGGAGCCGTTTCAAGGCTTATCAAACGATCGACAGGACAAACGCCTCTCTCCATGTATCTGATTACTGCACGGAAATCGGCCGGATCAGCATTGCGCGAGCCCCTAATGTCAAGTTCTTTCTGTACAAACAGTTTTGTTTGGAACTCCACATCTGTCTTTGCATATCCTATGAACACTACTCGTCCGGTAAAGGCTACTTCTTCAATAGCTGTCTGATATGTGAGTGCACTGCCTACAGCCTCTATAACAACATCCGGTCCGTGGCCACCAGTTATTTCAGACAAGCACTTATGCATATCTTCTGTTTTGGAATTAATTGTATGGGCAGCACCCATCTCGCGCGCCAACGCTAATTTTTGATCATCAATATCCGCCGCAATAACAGTAGCCCCTCTCAATGAGGCACGAACTATTGCCCCCATCCCAACCATTCCGCATCCTATGACCATAACCACATCATTGTCTGTCACTTCTGCACGGTTTACAGCATGGAAACCCACACTCATAGGCTCTATCAAGGCGCAAGTGCGCGATGTCAAACCTGACGCAGGTATGATTTTCTCCCATGGAATAACAATATACTCCCTCATGGCACCATTGCGCTGTACGCCCAAAGTTTCGTTGAACTGGCAGGCATTGGCTCTTCCGTTTCGGCATGATGCACATTTCCCGCAATTAGTGTATGGATTAACAGTGACAGTCATTCCTGCAGTCAGATGTGACGGAACGTCCTGACCCTTATCGACAATGACAGCACCTACTTCATGACCTGGTATCACCGGCATTTTCACCATAGGATTCTTGCCAAGCCACGTATTAAGGTCCGAACCGCAGAATCCTACATATTCCACTTTCAAAAGCACATCACCACGCCCCATCTCCTGCACAGCTATTTCCGTTTGCTCCATTTTGCCTTCGGCTGGTATGATGACAGCCCTGCAAGTATTTGCATTCATTTATTGATATATTATTGTTTATACTTATTGTTTGGTGCTTCAACTTTTGTCTATTCAGACATATTCCTGATGTAAGGAAGATCTATAAGATTAGTGAATCCATAGAAATCTCTGGCATTCAGCCCCAAGAAACGAGCCTTTTCCTCCGGTGTCATCTCACCCGATTTCACAACAAAATCGTAAGACATCCTATAGGTTATTGCTGTTATGGTACGAGGATAGTCCGACCCCCACATCAACTTTTCAATTCCGACGAGATCTGCCGCCTCGAGTATTGCACGCACAGCACCTTTGAACGGATAGAACTCATCATTGAAAAGCCATGTTATGCCACCGGACTCAATCATAACGTTTTTATGACGCGCCAACTTTATCTGTTCCAACCAGCCATCACGTGTGACCATACCAAAATGACCTATTGCAATCTTTAGTTCTGGACATTCACTTATGATTTCTTCCATTTCACCCACTTGAGTATCGCCGTCTGCAAGGTCTATAGAAAGGATTGCACCTTTCTGCTCCATCATACGGAACATCTGCATCATCTCATCAGACGTCAGCATGACACGTCCCTCTTTCAGCAGAAGTTTCTGCGCAGGAATCTTTATGGCTCTGAATCCTTGTTCAAGAAGCTGCCGAGCATGGGAAAGAAAGTCTGGGCACCGGAACTCACACATGCCGCACACAAAAAAGCGGCCTGGATACCTTACAACAACATCTGAAAGATAATCATTTTGGATGCCATCGATAAACTCCTGTGTGATTACTGCTGCAGAAACCTGCGCATAGTCCATGTTTGAAAGGAACACTTCGGCGCTGTTCACTCCATCGGTCATGAACGGAGGTATCATTTGACGTACTTCGCCCATGAAAAGCGAACGTCCGTTTTCCAGTGTCTTTATAGGCATGCCATCAACCTGTGTGTCCTGCTTCAGCCATAGATGTGCATGAGCATCTATTATTTTATAGTCCATCGTGATATTGACTTTATTCTACAACTTATACCTTTTTAATGTACTACAATCTTATCAACTGTTTTTCCATCTTACTCCCATCTGGTCGCCAATGATACTCTTCACTTCCTTAACAAGTTGTTCGTCCATAGGCTCATTGACTTGCGAGATGTTTTTTATCACATTCTTCGGATTGGCACTACTGAACAATGTTGTTGCTATATGCGGATTATGGCTTGTTGAGTATTGTATGGCAAGTTTTTCAATAGGACAACCTTGTTCCTTGCAGAACTGAGCTGCCTTAGCACATGCGTCTTTCAAAGACTGCGGAGCCGGATGCCAATCGGGAGTGCCACGCTCTGACAACAGCCCCATTGACAAAGGTGATGCATTTATCACTCCAATGCCTTTTTCTTGAAAGAACGGAAGAAACTCCAGTAACAAGTCGTCGTTAAGACAGAAGTGACAGAAGTTGAGGACGCTTTCAACCGTACCTTCTTCACTATGTTCGATTACCCATTTCAAGTTTTCCGGCTGAAGGTCTGTGATGCCCACATGACCAACAATCCCTTTGTTACGCAACTCCACTAAAGAAGGAAGAGTTTCATCTACAACTTTTTGCAAATCGGCAAATTCTATATCATGAACATTTATCAGGTCGATAAAGTCCACATTAAGCCTTTCCATGCTTTCATACACGCTCTCCGTAGCTCGTTTGCCAGAATAATCCCATGTATTCACTCCATCTTTTCCATATCGACCCACTTTTGTGGATATATAGAACTTGTCGCGCGGAATAAGTTTTAGCGCCTTTCCTAAAACTGTTTCAGCCTTCAGATGTCCATAATAAGGCGAAACATCTATAAAATTAATTCCGTTGTCAACTGCCGCAATTACAGCCTCAATACCTTCGTTTTCACTAATATCATGAAACACACCTCCTAATGATGAAGCACCGAACGAAAGATTTGACACTTTCATGCCGGTTTTACCGATTTCGTTATATACCATAATGTTAGATTTAGACGGTTATAATGCTTGCAAAAATATACTTTT
>JAFTTD010000397.1 GCA_017466965.1 Bacteroidaceae bacterium | reverse complement strand
TGATGTTCTCACCTGTAAACTTCCTTTTTATTTCATTGGGCTTGCTACTTGTGATGTTGTATGACAAAATAGGGATGCCTCTACCGGCTAACCCCGATTCAATACTGCCATTGATGGTTGCTGAAGGACATTTGGGCGAATGGGTGATGGTTTTCTTTGCTCTCGGAATTGTGTCTTCTGCATTTTCAAGTGCGGACTCTGCCATGACAGCGCTTACTACAAGTATTTGTGTTGACGTTATCAAGGTGGAAAATAGCGGAAACCGTTTGTTTAATGACAGGGAACGTGTACGCAAGGTGGTTCATATGTGCGTGGCTATAGCATTCGTGATATTGATACTTATGTATAAGGGCATTGGCAATGGCAGTGTGATAGACCTTATTTATAGATTAGCTTCATATACTTATGGTCCTTTGCTTGGATTATTTGCATTCGGATGGGCAACTCGCCGAATGCCATGTGGCAGGATGGTTCCGGTTGTTGCTGTCATGTCGCCTGTGGTATGCCTCGTCATGGACTATCTGACAAAATGCTTTTGGGGCTATGCGTTTGGATATGAATTGTTGATGTTTAATGCATTTTTTACTTTAGTAGCTCTATGGATGATAAGCAAGAATACTAAAAATGGCAGAAGAGTGTCAGCTTGGTAAATGATTTTTATGTCAAAATGTCGGTTGTGTCAGTAGGAGAGCAAACAAACTTCTACTGGCACAATTTTTGCATATAACCACAGCGTAAAGCGATGAGCCTTACAAAACAATGAATAGATAAATAGATTTAATTAACAGGAAATATTAAAATAAAAAAGATAAAAGAATTATGGGAAAGATTATTGGTATCGACTTGGGAACAACAAACTCTTGTGTCTCAGTATTTGAAGGAAACGAACCTGTTGTAATCACTAACAGTGAAGGAAAGCGCACAACTCCGTCAATAGTAGGTTTTGTTGACGGTGGTGAACGAAAAGTGGGAGATCCTGCAAAGCGTCAGTCTATCACAAATCCGCAGCGCACTAATTTCTCAATCAAGCGTTTCATGGGTGAAACATACGATCAGGTTTCTCAGGAAATAAGCCGCGTTCCTTATGAAGTTAAGCGTGGCGACAACAACACTCCGCGAGTTGAGATCGACGGACGTCTATATACACCACAGGAAATATCTGCAATGATTCTTCAGAAAATGAAGAAGACTGCTGAAGATTTCCTCGGACAGGAAGTGACAGAGGCTGTTATCACAGTGCCTGCATACTTCTCTGACTCACAGCGCCAGGCTACAAAGGAGGCAGGACAGATTGCCGGACTTGACGTGAAGCGTATCGTTAACGAGCCTACAGCTGCAGCTCTTGCATACGGTATTGACAAGGCTAACAAGGACATGAAGATTGCTGTATTCGACCTTGGTGGAGGTACATTCGATATTTCAATCCTTGAATTCGGTGGCGGAGTATTTGAAGTGCTCTCTACAAACGGTAACACTCACCTCGGAGGTGATGACTTCGACCAGGTTATCATTGACTGGATGGCAAGCGAGTTCAAGGCTGAACAAGGCGTTGACCTCACTAACGACCCAATGGCAATGCAGCGCTTGAAGGAAGCAGCTGAAAAGGCGAAGATTGAACTTTCATCAAGTTCTTCAACAGAAATCAACCTCCCTTATATCACAGCTGATGCAACAGGACCAAAGCACTTGGTTAAGACTCTTACAAAGGCTAAGTTTGAAAGCCTTGCACACGGACTTATCCAGGCTTGTCTTGAGCCATGCAAGAATGCAGTTCGTGACGCAGGCATCTCAACAAGCGACATTGATGAAGTGATCCTTGTAGGTGGTTCAAGCCGTATCCCAGCAGTTCAGCAGCTTGTGCAGGACTACTTCGGAAAGGCTCCTTCAAAGGGTGTGAATCCAGACGAAGTGGTAGCTGTAGGTGCAGCAATCCAGGGAGCTATCCTCAACAATGAAGAAGGTGTGGGCGACATCGTTCTCCTCGACGTTACTCCGCTCTCAATGGGTATTGAGACTCTCGGTGGTGTGATGACAAAGATGATTGATGCTAACACAACAATCCCTTGCAAGAAGACTGAAACATTCTCAACAGCTGCTGACAACCAGACAGAAGTAACAATCCACGTGCTTCAGGGTGAACGTCCGATGGCTTCACAGAATAAGTCAATCGGTAACTTCAACCTCACAGGCATAGCACCAGCACGTCGTGGAGTTCCGCAGATTGAAGTATCGTTCGACATTGACGCAAACGGTATCCTCAAAGTGTCAGCTAAGGATAAGGCAACAGGTAAGGAGCAGACAATCCGCATTGAGGCTTCATCAGGACTCAGCGATGAGGAAATCAAGCGCATGAAGGAAGAAGCTGAGGCAAACGCTGAAACAGACAAGAAGGAACGTGAGCGCATTGATAAGATGAATCAGGCAGATTCAATGATATTCCAGACTGAAAACTTCCTTAAGGAAAATGGAGACAAACTTCCTGCTGACCAGAAGCCAGCTGTAGAAGCAGCGCTCCAGAAACTCAAGGATGCTCACAAGAGTGGTGACATAGCATCTATTGACGCTGCTACAGCAGAACTCAACAATGTTATGCAGGCTGCAAGCCAGCAGATGTATAGCCAGGCAGGCGGTGCACAGACTGGACCAGGAGCCGGAGCTCAGAGCGGTCCTCAGAACGGAGGAGCAGAAGAAGTTTCTGACGCAGATTTCGAAGAAGTTAAGTAGTATGAGATAACAAACGATAAAAATCGACAACTAAATAGGGTGTAGCTCAATGAGTTACACCCTATTTCTTTTTATACAATTTTTCTTCAATTATGCTTGTATGTTGAAATATTGTTGTATATTTGTACCATAATTGTACCGACACATAAAAGTAGAAAATGTGACAACAAATTCAAAATCCGCTTTAAGATAGGTTATAATATACCAAATATAAGATATGCCAGCAGCTAAATTTGAAATAATCCGTAATTGCAAAGTCTGTGGTACTCCTTTCCAAGCTAAGACCATTGACTCTTGGTATTGTTGTACCAAATGTTCTAAAGTCGCATGGAAAAGACGCAAGGATGAGGAAATCAGAATGCAGAAATTGGATACAATCGTCAAAAAGATACCAAAATCCAAAGAACTGATTTCGGTACCAGAAGCGTATGCCTTATTTGGTATCAGTAAAGAAACTATTTATCGCTTGGTACGTAAAGGCGCTATCACAAGTACTAATTTAGGTGAAAGACAAATCAGACTTAGTAAAGAAGAGCTAATGAAACTATATCCCCTTCGTAGGAAAGCTCTTGAAAAGCCAAAAGCAGTTCCAAAATTATATAGTATGGAGGAAAAAGACTGTTATACAATTGGAGAAGTAAGCAAGAAATACAAGCTGGATGATAGTACGGTCTACCTACATATTCGTAAATACTCCATCCCTACTCGCCAAATAGGCAACTATGTCTATGTACCCAAGAAAGAAATTGATAATCTATATAAAGGAATGAAGATATGAAAAAGGCATTTGCAAATACAAGA
>JAFTTD010000396.1 GCA_017466965.1 Bacteroidaceae bacterium | reverse complement strand
GATGATGCGAGCCTTTTCAAACTTGTTTGCTCCAATACTGTGCGCCACCTGTACGGAAAAACCGGAAACAAACGCTGAACACAAGCCACTGAACAGCCATGTAGTAGTTGCGACAAGTCCTATGGAGGCTGACGGATCAGAACCAAGACTGCCCACCATAGAAGCATCTATATACTGCATGACTATGGCGGAAAGTTGTGCCACTATAGCAGGCAGGCTCAACTCTATTGCCAGAAGAATTTGCTGTCTGAAAGTCAAAGCCTTGCCTTCCCTTACCAGCAGCAGTAGTTCACTTGTTCTATTTGTGTTTGACATTGTCTGTTTCTGTAATCATACTTGAAAAGAAAGAAGGTGCGTCAAAATGAAATTGCAATTCCATTTTGACACACCCCGTTTCAGGAGTGCAGGAGGCTGTAGCGCCTCCTATTTATATATATTCACTCGAAGTTTTCCTCACTTAACAACTTTCTTGACTCCATTTGCAGTCTTTCCCTTTATCTGGAGCAAATAAATGCCTGAAGGATGAGATGAGCGCTTGAATGTTTCATCCACATTGCCGAACGGGCATGTGAACTGCATTATTTCAGAGCCACTCACGGAGAAGACTGTCACTTTCACTTCCTCGTCTGCATCTATTGACTGGATGCTTGTCACATCTACCTCAATAAAGAGGAGTCCTTCGCTGATTCGGTCGGTATTCCATTTGAGTCCCTTTGTTAGAGTTGGAAGCGCAAATTCAGGTGTTCCGCTGAACGATTTGCAAATCCAGATACGCATAGAGTCGCCAGCCACCGGTTCGTAGCTCTCGGCAAGCGTAACTTCAACTGTACCGTTCATAGTAAGTCTGTTGATGTCCTCAATACTTGTACCGCCATTGTTTGAAGCTGTAGCACAGCGACGGAGTGCCACTTTATATGTAGAACCAGTGCCGAAAGTCACATTCTTATTATTAAAGAACATAGTTCCCAATGTGGAAGTAGCTGAAGAACCTACCTGCAGCGTTCCGTTTATTGTTATGCTGCTGTTTGTGAACGGAGCCTTAGTAGTTGTCACACCCGAAAGGATTGCGCCCTTGTTAACAGTGAGCGCACCAGTTCCGAGCTGTGCTCCTGAATTGAGATGAAGCTGTCCCTGTTCAACTCTCATAGAGCCTGTGAAATCATGAACAGCGGTAAGCGTGAGTTTACCTGTTCCTGTCTTCACGAACGAAGTACCGTTTCCTGTAACAGTTCCTTCCCACTTGAAATTCTCGTCGTTACCAACCTTCCATGTATTATTGCCAGGAGTAGTGTTATTGCTGAAAGTACATCCTGAACCGAGCGAACCTTTTCCTGTAACTTTTCCTATTACAAATGTCTTTCCTGTGTTCTGAACAATGATTCCTGACGGTATTTCCATTTCTCCGTTAGGCATACCTGCACTTGTATCAAGAGTGAATCTGCCATCGGCTGCGTATGTTGCCTGAGGTACAAGTGTTCCGGTAAATTCAGCAAAGTTAAATCTCAAAGGTGTACGTGTGGCATAATAATTAGAGCCTTTCTCAGTAGCGCAATAAACAGTAAGCTTACCTCCACCGGTAATCTTGTTAGTGTATGTCTGTCTGTTGCCTGTTGTCCAAGAGCCTGACTTGCCTGCCGGCACATTAACTTCGTTGTTCGTTCCAACATTATCTCTCAAGCTTCCACCCTGGAATTCAACAACCTTTGCAGCATTACCGCTTCCGTTTTCTACCGTTCCCTGGGCGATAATCATTCTGTTAAGGCTACCACCAGACTGTGTAGTCTTGAGCCATCCGCTTCCGCGCTTAGTCAGAACAGTTCCAGAGAAAGCCTTGTCCATCAGGAAGTCGCCTGAATTGTTGATAACTCCACCTTCCTCACTTGCAAAACGTATAGGGGAACCCATCTCTACGTTTCCAGAAGTCTGAAGAACAGCGCCATTCTCAATGATGAACTTAGTTGCCACACTTGACATGGCGCCAAGATTACCTGTTTCCTTATACTGATTTGAAAGAGTGGTAACCTTAACAGTTCCTCCACTGATGCGTGTGCCTCCGGTGTATGTGTTCTCATTTGTAATAGTGAGCGTTCCCTTGCCTTCCTTCACGAGTGTTGTTCCGCCAGACAAAGCTCCGTCTCCCTGAAGAGTATATGCCTTAGATGAATTAATAAGAACAGTATCAGCCACCAATTCGCCCTTAATGTCAACAGCAAACAAGCTTGCGTTGTCATCAAAGACAACCTTGTCACCAGTAACGAATATCTGCTTTTCATTATTGCTTTGGAAGTTCTCTGTATTTGCAAAATCCCATATATTGTCAACAGCTCCAGTCCAAACGATTGTAGAAGCACTGCGCATTCCTTCAATCACAAGATAAAGTTTGCCTTCTTCATACAGAAGATAGTTCTTGAGTCCTGAAAGTCCTTTGACTGTGATATTTTCTATATTTCCAGCTATTTCCTTAACTTCCGCAATCAGGTACTTGCCTGCAGGAAGTTCCTTCTCTGTTCCAGAAAGATGTGAAACAACATTTATTACCGGAGCATTGAACTCAGGTCCGTTCTGCCAGTTCTTCTTTTCTATCTTTATATAGTCAGCCTTTATCATGTCGGCAGCAAATCCTTCGCTGTAGAGGTCGAGTACAAGTGTTGAGCCAAATCCTAAAGACAAAGAGTCAACAGTAACTGTTCCGAGCGAGTTTTCGCCTCCCGGACGCAACTCTGATGCATAGTCCATAGTGATTCCGCCTTTGAAAACACCCTTTGTGTTGAGTTTAGCAAAACGGTTGAGCCATACAGGACTGCTTTCCAATGTTCCGTCAAAATTAAGTGTTCCAGCCCAAACGTTTGTCTCTCCGGTATATGTATGTGTTCCTTCTGGAAGGTTCAATATACCGTCGCCTTGCTTCACAAGACGCATAGCTCCTGTGAATGTACCTCCTGTGAGAGTGTGGGTATAAGTAGTAGTCCTTATTCCATTGTTATTGTTGTTTCCCTGCACCCATGTAGGAGTGTTCACTGTCAGGATATATGGAGAAGCACCTTCTGCAACGCTTACGTTCATATTGTTAGTTTCACAGATGAGCACGTGCTTGTCATTAAGGTCTGCACTGATAGTACCGTTGTTTGCTACTTCCTCACGTCCTGTATTTGTGAGCGGTGGCGGAGCAACGGTTATCTTCTCCAGTTCTCCAAGGAAATAGCTTGTATGAACAGGCTGATTGTATCCGCACATCTGCCATACCATTCCCTGACGATACTGATGGTCGTGCCAGAGAGTGTAGTTGCGCCATTTTGTAGCATCTGTTGTAGTGTATATGCGCAGCGCCTTGTTCTGGTCATCTCGGATGATGATTTCTTCACGCCAGTCGCCAAGAATGTCTCCCTGTCCGCTCGGAGTGTTCTTTGTCCAGTTGCAGAGCTTTGTGTTTGATGTTCTGAAAATAGCAGCACCATTGCCACCTTTGTATATGCAGGCGTTTCCTTCAGTGGCATCACCATCAAGTGATTCTTCACAAAGGTCACCATCCCAATAGATACGGTAGTTCTGAGTAATTCCAGTCCATCCGCTTTCTACTGCTGTATTAGTAACGGAACTGATAAGTCCTGTACCTACAGCAATACACTGTGAACCAGGGTATGTGTTATAGAAATTACCTGCCATGGCACGTCCGCAGTCGCGTCCGAGGTCATGGAAATAGTAAATCTTGCTAGTTGTTGCATCACGGTAGTTTGCACCTTGCGCATTCTCATTGCAAGCGAATATCTCCTGTCCGTGTCTGTATGGGTCAAGGTCACTGAAGTGCTGTGCGTCTCCGTGTCCTAATCCGGTTGTTGACAGTCCTTTTCCGTTGTCGTCAATCACCATCGAACCATATACAATCTCGTCACGTCCGTCCCAATCGACATCAGCAATTCCATAGTTGTGGTAACCCTGGCCGAACCAACTGCCTGCCAGACCGTCGCTCTTCCATTCCCAGCGTTTTTTCAAAGAATGGGTAGCACCGTCAACATCGTATGCTATGAAATGGTGCTTTGTATAGATACCGCGTCCAAGGAAAATGCTTGGGGTACGACCATTGAGGAACGGCGCACCAAAGAAATACTTAGAAGAGCGGTGTCCATATCCATCACCCCAATCGTTGGCATTGCCGCGAGGCAGAGGATAAGTCATAACCTGATAAGGCTCGCCTGTCTCTCCATTCATATATATAAGGAACTCTGCCCCTGTATTGGTGTAGGTCATGTTGGCAGAATGGCTAACCGTATTTCTTGTATTTACATTTATATTGCCCACAACCTTTGTTCCGCCATTGTAATGTATTATCGTTCCGTCTGCACCACGGAGCAGAACTTCAGCCTTGCCGTCACCGTCCCAGTCGTATGCAACGATGTTTATTTCCACGCTTCCGCCGCTCACCATATTTGGTCCGCAGTCGATATACCACAAGCGTGTTCCGTCCATTTTGTATGCCTCAAGCCACACGTATGCCGAGTCGTTAGCCGTAGGGAACAAGTCGTCAGCATCTTTCTGGTTAAGACGTTTCAGGATGAATTCAG
>JAFTTD010000395.1 GCA_017466965.1 Bacteroidaceae bacterium | reverse complement strand
GTCTCAAATATAGATATTTGCAGATGAAATTCGAGTTTCATTCTTCACATCCACAAACGAGACCCTGTCATCATTTGCCAGCCATCCTAAAGCCATATACAACTCAGCCTCCCCTAACCCTGTTGCCTCCTGTAGCTGACTGAAGGTCCATAGACTATTGCTGCAAAGTTTGCACAGCACCTTGTCTGCATTCCTGTTGATTTTTGTACGATTCATCATAAGAGATTTATAATTCAATAAACGACAACATTTTTCAATTCAGAAGTCCATCATATCCCATAACAGATGGGCAGTGTTTCCTTTTTTGTAAAGAAAACAAACAAGTTGTCCTTTTGTTCTTGACAATAATAATTTTTTGTTTTCTTTTGCCTTACTTACTGCTAAAAGGTATATCTTTGCATAAAAATCACATCAAACACCTTATTATACAACATGTTGAATATAAGCGGAGCAACACTGAGATACGGCAATCAGACAATATTCAAGAATATAAGCCTGAAAGTGTCAAGAGGAGAGCTGGTTGGCATTACCGGAGAATCCGGATGCGGCAAGACTTCCCTCATAAGAGCCATACTCGGATTTGCACCGTCAGAAGGCAGTATCATTGTTGACGAAACGCCACTATGCCCGAATACTGTGGAAGAAATACGCACAAAAATAGCTTATCTGCCACAGGAACTTTCATTGCCTGTTGATACTGTTGAAGAAATGGTGCGACTTACTTTTGAACTCAAAGCGAACAGAGGCACAACATTCTCAAAAGAAGCACTCATGTCTGACTGGAACAAACTGAACTTATCGCCAGCACTGTTCAACAAGCATGTATCTGAAGTCTCAGGCGGTCAGCGCCAACGCATATTGCTCTCTGCTGCCGGACTTCTCGGAAAGCCACTGCTGCTTGCCGACGAACCAACCTCAGCTCTTGACGCAACAGCCTCTGAAGCCGTTGCAGATTATCTCAGGATGCTTGCCGACGAAAGAAATACGGCTGTAGTTGTCGTCACTCATTCAGATATGCTTGCCGACAGATGTGACAGGTGTTTGAAACTATAGACATAACAGACAGATGATTATTGACATCAATTTTTGGGGACTTGCCATAGGTATGCTTCTGATGGCAATACCGGTATATTTCATGAAGAAACTGCGCACAGGGCTTGTGGGCAGCACCGTAAGCGCTACACTACGAATGATAGTGCAGCTTTACCTTATAGGACTATATCTGCAATATCTATTTCATTACAATCTATGGTATGTCAATCTTGCCTGGGGAATAATAATGGTACTTGTTGCCACCGGAACGGCACTACAGCGCACTAAACTAAAGCCCCAAGTTCTCGCCATGCCCTTAACCATAGGCTTTCTGCTAACAGCATTGTTCGTAAGCATCTATTTTCTGGGGCTTGTGCTCGGACTTTACAGCATGGACGGAATGCAGCTCACCTTAACATCATTATTTACAGCGCGCTATTTCATTCCTAGATTCGGTCTGTTGCTTGGCAACATGTTAGGAGTAAGCGTTGTGGGTCTAAGTGCATATTATGAAGGAATCAAATGTGAACAACAGATGTACTACTACCTTCTTGGCAATGGGGCTACACGCTGGGAAGCCACATCGCCTTTCATACGCCAAGCCATCATCAAGGCCTTCAACCCCTGCATTGCCAACATGGCAGTAATGGGGCTCGTAGCAATGCCAGGGACTATGATAGGACAAATTCTCGGTGGTTCCGACCCCGCTGTAGCAATAAAGTACCAGATGATGATTGTTGTCATAACTTTTGTTTCTTCTATGCTCTCACTTATCATCACCATAT
>JAFTTD010000394.1 GCA_017466965.1 Bacteroidaceae bacterium | reverse complement strand
CCGTCACCGTTCATGTCGGCGGCATCACGCACAAATACAGTGTTAGGTTTCTTCAGAATATGATTGGTCAACACCGTCACGTCGGTTACGGAAACGCGTTCATCAGCGTTCACGTCGCCCATCTCCAAACGGAACACAAACTTGGCTGTAACGGAAACATCCTGTGCAGGCATTGTCTCTGGCATGCCCTCCCATTCCTCAAAGTCATACCATTCCTTGTCGGCATAGTAAGTGTCGTCAATGGTCTCGCCGTAATAGTAGCTCACCTCATGCCATACGGAGTCCTCTACCACGTATCTCAGCTTATATTCAAAACTGCCCTCTACCGTCAGGTCGTGGCCCGGCATCACTTCCGTAATGCCTTTCCATCCGCTGAACGGACGGTTCTCGTTGTCAGGAGGTGTCAGAGGAACAATGCTGTCGCCATAAGCAACAATCTCCGTATGATACTCTTTGCCGTCTATCACATAAGTCATCTTATGGAATGTGACAAAGTTGTTCAGATAAGACACCGTTGTCAGCGAGTCAGTCCCTGTCACGCTGTGGATTGCCAGATAATACAAGCCGTCACTCGGAGTATGACAACTGATTGTATCCGTCACTTCTTCGCCTGAAACATTGAGCAAAGGCTCTCCATCGGGCGAGAACAGCTGCATCGTGCAAGGCTGGCTGACCTTGAAGCTCAAAGCATTGTCCGCCTTTGTTTCAAGGCAATACCAACGAATGCTGTCAGCTTCGGGTGTCTTGTCCGTACGCTCATTGCTGTTTCGCGGAAGCAACATCGGCACAACTTCCTTGCGGCTCAGTTCATCGGCATACTCCGCGCTGTCTTCAGTCCATGCTCCGTTAGAACTGTAAAAACGTGCATGAAGCTCGTTCTTTGCATATATATAAGGAATGCTGTCTGCCACCTCAAAGTGGAAAGATGACGGACGGATAGGATATGTGGCTACATCGAGCGATTCCATCACCCTGAACGGCTCCATAGCCTGTGTTGCAACCACCGTGCGTGTGTTCAGCGTGTCATCGTTCACCCAATAGTCATATCGCATCACGTTGTTATTTCTGACCATGAAAAAATGCTGGGCTGTTTGCAGTACAGCCTCCTCCGGACTGACAATCATGCACAGCAACTGATGCAGTCCTTCGCTCAGCCCGTTCACATCTACATCAAACCGGTATCCTCCATCGTCCATAACTGGAACTTCGGTCTGTCCAACGCCGTCAATGGAATACAGACAACGTGTGGCACTGCGCTCAACTGCCGACAGTTCGCGCCAGAAGAAACTTTGAGCCACTGAAACAGCGGACAAGTCCGGGTCGTTCACCTGCATACGCACATAGTGCAGACCTCTCGGCAAAGAGGATACATCAAGGTTCCAATTTATGATACCGCCTTCTTTGGGAACAATCTGTTCGCAATAAAGGCTGTCGTTCACATAGCACTGAACCTTATAATCCTCTGCACTCAGGCGTGCCTTAAAAAATGTAGCCGCATTTGCAGGAGAAAACACTCCGTTCGAACCTGCTACCTGGAAATTCACCGTATGCAGTCCCCACGAAAGTTCAGACACATCAATCGTCTGCAATCCGCTACTGCCCTGCATTTCCTTTATATCCTGACCATCATCAAACCAGTAGCGAATCTTCAGGTTTTCAACGTCAACAGGTCTGGTTTTCAGGAACATAGCCGCATTTGCAGGAGAAAACACCCCATTTGAACCTGCTACCTGGAAATTCACCGTATGCAGTCCCCACGAAAGTTCAGACACATCAATAGTCTGCAATCCGCTACTGCCCTGCATTTCCTTTATATCCTGACCGTCATCAAACCAGTAGCGAATCTTCAGGTTTTCAACGTCTATCTGTTTTGTCTTCAGAAACATTCGGCTATGCGGTATGCTCCATACTCCGGCAGTGTCCATCACCTGGAAATGGAACTGATGCAGTCCTTCACTGAAATCATCCACATCGAGTTCCAGTGTCCATACGCTGTCAGTTGCAGAACCTCCATACTCTGCTACAGAGGCATTGTCAAACCAATAGCGGTAGGTATATTCCGTCTGTCCATGAGCCACGCAATGAAGCCACATGAGCAGCAGAATTAATATATATCTTCGCATAATTCACATAATTTATCATTGTTCTTAAGGTACGTCACCCTGTCGGGCGGAATGCTTTACGAGAAAGTAACGTCACCCCAAGCCTGTCCGAGGAGTCTCCCTCCACCTTGCATTATCATTCAGCCGGAGCGCTAACCTCTATCTCCACATTCAGTTTGCCATCAGCTGTTGACTTCGATGCCACAGTGAACTTCTTTATCTTAGGCAATGTGGTCTGCGAATTGAAAGGAAGGCTACCGCCATACATACCAACCTCCTTACCGTCATTTCCTAAATACTTTGTGCGGATAGAATCTAAGAGCTGATATGTGTCAGTATCTGAATAATTGTCTGTATGATTAGCTTTAAATGTGCTCATATCAAACACTGCGCTTTTTTTTCTGAAGCACACATTATTCAGCTGAACAGGTATATTCGTGAAAAGGTCATTGATTGTATCTGAAGAATTTGTATATACACCAACGCAATTATATACCATATTTGTTTCATCAAGAGGATTATTACCTAACAACACAGAATTCACAAAGGTAGAATAATTGACATGGGTATCAACCAATGAACCATATACTACACAATTGATACATTCGTAATACATTTTATAAGAAGTATTTGTTTTTCCTGGTGCGCGAACATAGCAGTTGACGAATGTGGCATTGCCAAGAGCTGTGATACCTTTAATTTTGCATTGGATGAATTTTACATTGTTTAGATAAAAAAGAGTAGAAGTATTAGACTTAAATACATTAAATCTACATTTTACGAACTGAGCTTGTTCTAAGCCATAGTAAGGCGAAGACGAATAGCCATAAAAAATTGTCCCATCATGCCAAATACCTTCCATTGTCAAATGTGAATTGGTCGAAGTTCCTTCATAAGAATATATATTAAAACTACCAATCAATATCGTAGGAGCCACATTATTAACTGTATCTCGTTCCATGCCTGCTCCGCGTATAGTTACACGTTTATTTATAGTACTAGGCGCATTGAACCCTCCACTTGACAATGTTATTACATCTCCACTTTTAGAAGCAGAATATGCACTCACCAGGGCATCAATGCCATAAAAAACAGAAATAGTGTCATTGTGATTAAGTGTTGCCACAAGAGTACTTTGAGCGAAGACCCCAATTGTTGATGTAAGCATCAGCATAACAAGGCTGAAAAAGAACTTTTTCATAATCAGAAAACACGCCACACCAGATCCCCCGTGGCTTTTAATGAATTTAAAATTAAAGAAGCGTGGAACTGAATGCTATCACAAAACGAAAGTAAAGAAATTCCCCAAAAGGACATAACAGTCAAACAATTCCACACAATATAGCGGAGAATAACCATGCCATACCATTAGTTTCGAAAGACTCCCAAATTCTCGTTTTCAAGAACAAAGCATAACGCTTCTGCAAAATAATCAATCTACATGAGGATTCCCCTCCTCATGTTGCAAATTTAATATTTATTCACGAATATACAAACGTAGGCTCATTTGTTTTTAAACGCAGGCTCATTTAAATACAAACGCAGGCTCGTTTATCAGCATTTTGTCCTGTAAAGTTCGAGGCATATTTGAGTTTTTAAGTTCTAAAATGGGATATTATAAGAGAAAACATAACAAGTAAACACCCCAATAGTATCGTCCCCTTTTAACTCCTTATTTTAACTCCTCTAACTCCTTTAACTTCTTAACTCCTTTAACTTCTTAACTCCTTAGCAGCTCCTTACCTCCCCTCGTCATTTCGAACGCACGTGAGAAATCTCCTTCCATTATGAACAATCTAAAGTCACCACCCGTTCATCGCGGAACGAGACCCCTCGGACAAGCTCGGGGTGACGAAGAAATGGAAACATCCGATGCATTCGTCCTTTTTTAACTTCCCCCTTTTAACTCCTTATTTTAACTTCCTCCTTTAACTCCTTAACTTCTTAACTCCTTAACTCCTTAACTCCTTAACTCCTTAACTCCTTAACTACTTAACTACTTATCTCCTTATCCCCCAACCAAACCTTTCTCCCCCTTATTTGTTATCATCAAAAAAAAGGAAGGATTATGGTAGTAGGTATTCTGTTGGTATTTATCATTGGATATGCATTCATAGCATTGGAAGGAGTGACTAAGGTAAACAAGTCGGGAGTAGCGTTGCTGATGAGCGTAGTATGCTGGTCGCTGTATATGATCGGGAACAACATACAGGGCAGTGCTGAAGTAGCAGAAGTATTTTCAGGGCATGTGGCTTCCACCTGCGAAACGATACTGTTTCTGATGGGGGCAATGACTATAGTAGAAGTGATAGACTCGAACGGTGGTTTCAATTTTGTGACGGACAGGCTTCATTCAGGCAGTCCGGTGGCACTGCTGTGGAAGACAGTTGTCCTGACATTCTTCTTATCTGCTCTGCTCGACAACATGACCACCTGCATTGTCATGATAATGGTGCTTAGGCGCCTTGTCTGCAGCAAGTCCCTAAGACTGTTGTATGCAGGCATTGTCATTCTTGCCGCAAATGCAGGAGGCGCATTCTCACCTATTGGCGATGTCACCACCATTATGTTATGGATAAAGGGATGTGTGACTACCGAAGGAATAATAGGGTCATTGTTCCTACCTTCATTAGTCAATGCTGTACTGCCGGCCCTCATCCTCACATTCATCCTTCGCAGGAAGAATATCAGGATAGCACCGATTGACTCGGCATGCAACAACCAGGCTGATGTCGGAACGGCAAGATTTGAGAAGCTGTTTCCGCGCGAATCACGCATTTTGATATTCTGCATAGGATTGTTCGGTCTGATGTTCGTGCCAGTATTCAGGGAACTGACCGGTCTTCCTCCTTTCGTAGGAGTTATGGGAGTGTTGGCAGTGCTATGGATTGTCACAGAAGTGATGATATACCGCGACAAGAACCTGCTGAAGGTTGAAGAAAAAATCAGGGTTTCAAGCATAATAAAGAAGATTGACATATCCACCATCCTCTTCTTCCTCGGAATCCTTCTGACTGTCGGCGCATTGCAGGAGACAGGAATGTTGGGACAATTCGGCACCTGGCTAAACGACTCATTCCACAATCCTTATTTGATAAATTCATCAATAGGAATACTGTCATCCGTTGTTGACAATGTGCCTCTCGTTGCCAGTGCAATGGGTATGTATGACATCCAGCCTGCCGGCACCATAGGAGAGATGGCGGCATATTGCCAGGACGGCACATTCTGGGAACTGCTTGCATACTGTGCCGGAACAGGAGGCAGCCTCCTCATAATCGGCTCTGCAGCAGGAGTTGTCACCATGGGGCTGGAGAACATCACCTTCGGCTGGTATCTGAAGAACTTCACCCTCCTTGCATTAGCAGGGTACATCGGCGGCATAATCACTTATTCGTTCCTAAGCGTCTAATTTTTGGTTATCATTAGAATTGGGATAATCGGAGTAATCAGGATAATCGGAGTTTTCAGAATAATCAGAGTTTTCTGAATAATCGGAAATTTCAGAGTTTTCAGATTACTCCGATTATTCCGATTACTCAGATTACCCCGATTACTCAGAAAGGCTCTGTGCATAATAAAAGACAGCGAGCAAATGCCCGCTGTCTCTGTTATGTAAGGATTCCTTCAGCAAACTGAAGGAACCTTGGATTCAATTAGTTCAGATTACTTCACAAGAGTCTTAGTTGTAACAACCTTACCGTTCTTGAGAGTAGTCTTCACGATGTTGATACCCTTAACTGGAGCGTTGAGAGCAGCACCGTTAAGACCGAAGTATTCAGTCTTGAGAACATCTTCAGCAGCGATGCCTTCGATAGCAACAGCTTCATCTACATTGATTGTGATATTGAGCTGAACAGCTTTACCATCAACTACTACATAGAATGTATTAGTGATAGTTGAATTAGCTTCGAATACACAATCACCACACAATTAGAATGTTCCTGAACCGAATTCACGATACTCAATGAAGTAGCACATATCAGCTGTACCCCACTTACATGGAGTACCCTCTGCAGTCATCCAGTAACCAGTAGTAGCTGTATGAGTAAATACGATGTTACCTTCAGCGTCTGTTGTAAGAATTTCGTTGAATGTAAATGATTCAACACCAAGAAGTTCTGCAATTTCTGTATCAGGGAAGGTTGCAGTTACCTCACCACTTGCTACATTGTAATCAAATACGACATCATACTCCTTAACAATTTCATAATCAGCAGGAGTAGTTACAGGAGACTTATAAATAGTCTCTGTAACAACTATTTCAACATACTTACCTTCAGCATTTGCTAGACGAACAGTTACGTTAAGAACGTCACCCTCTGCAGCACCATACTGAATTGCAGTAATCTGAGGAACAGCAGCATCGTAAAGAACATAGAACTTGTTGTTCACGCCCCAGTTAGACTTGTTACCATCAAGGTCAACCCAGAAGAGGATTTCTCCAGGATTTCCATTGTAGTCAGTACGTACACCTGTTGTATCAACAAGCTGATAAGTCAAGTCAGCAGGTGTTGCACCAAGAAGTGTTGCTATTTCATTGATTGTAGCAGCATCAACAAGAACTTCTGCAGCCCAATCTGCAACCTTAACATCTGCGATCTCTATATTGTAAGTCTTAACGCAATTTGGATCACCTCCACCAATTGTGAATGTAACTTCTGTTGCCTTGCTCTGGTACTTATCAGCAATCATGAATGCGCCTGCATCGAACTTAACAGTGTAAGTACCAGCTTCAGAGATTTCGTTAGAAAGAGTGAGTGTTACAGGAGCTGTAGCGAATGCTTCATACCATTCAGGAGTGTACATTTCAAGACTTTCGTCAACAATCTTCTCTGCGTTCTCTACTGTTGCAACCTCTTCGCCTGCAGCATTGAGGACAACGATGCTAACCATGTAAGGGTCGATAGTTTCTGTACAAGTTACTGTAAGAGTCTTAACTGGGCCATCTACATTTCCTGCAGGAGCTACAGCGAAGTCAGGTATACCAACTGTGCACTGCCATTCGTAAGCGAAGTAAGAAGTTTCTTCTTCGCCCTGATTACCCCAAACGCGACGACCTTCAGCGTCTTCAGCAGCGAATGATATGTTTGCGAAGCCTGGAGTCAATGGCATTACCACTGTCCAAACTGTTGCGAGACCATTTTCGTCAGCCTCTACAGCTTCAGGAGTAAGTTCATTGACAGTTGGAGGCATCATCATACCTGCAGACTGCAAGTTCTGAGCGTAAACAACCTTAACAGGCTCAGAGAATGTAAGAGTTACAACATTGTCTGTTTCGCTCTCGATAATTGAGCCATAAGCTGGCTTGATATCGTTGAGAGTAGCAGTAGCATAAACGTATGCAGGAAGAGTACCTACGAAACTAATTGTATCTGTGCCGATAGCTGCAGAACCTGGAGCATCATATGGTTCCTGGTTGTAATCTTCTTCTGAAGCGTATGCAATGAACTCAAACTTGTAAGTATAGCCCTGACGGAACTTCATTGTGCTGAAGAGTTCAACATTCCAATGACCTTCACTCTTAACAGCGCTTCTGTAAGAAGCGAGATATTCAGATTAGCCAGAGTCATCATTTACCTCAAGAACTATAACCATCATACAGCCTACAAAATCGTCAATGTTAGT
>JAFTTD010000393.1 GCA_017466965.1 Bacteroidaceae bacterium | reverse complement strand
TTCATGGAACAACTGCTTCATTATGTTTGGAAACATAAGATTCTTCCGCTACGTCCGTTATTAACCACTGACGGCAAAGAAGTTGAAGTACTCAATCCGGGAATACATAACACAAACGCCGGTCCGGACTTTTTCAATGCAAAGATAAAAATAAACGGAGTTCTTTGGATTGGGAATGTTGAGCTCCATGTACGCTCCACAGACTGGTATCGCCACAGGCACGAAAGCGATGCAGCATATTCAAACATAATTCTGCATGTCGTGGCTGAAGCAGACGCTTCAATATCATACCCTGACGGCAAACCGATACCACAACTTCAGATTGACATTCCGGAATACATACGTAAGAACTTCGATTCACTGACACGTTCCGATAACACGCCACGCTGCAAAGCAATAGTGCAAAAATTGCCGAAATTCATGATTCACAGCTGGATGTCCGCATTACAAAGTGAAAGACTTGAAGAGCGAACAAAGAGAATAATGGAACGGCGCGAATCTCTCAACAAGAATTGGGAGGACACTCTGTTCGTCACCATTGCACGCAACTTCGGATTCGGCATAAACGGTGACGCGTTCGAACAATGGGCACACTCCATTCCGATGAACACAGTGGCAAAGCACAGAGACAACCTTGTGCAGATCGAAGCCATATTCTTCGGACAGGCAGGACTGCTAACAGAAGAAGCATTAGCAAAGCATAGTTCAGATACCGGCTCTGATAACGAGTACTTGAGATATTTGCAGAATGAATACAGATTCCTGAAACAGAAATTCTCGCTCACCCCAATACCGCATACCTCATGGCGATTCCTTAGACTGCGTCCGCAGAATTTTCCCCACATCCGTATCGCACAGCTTGCGATGCTCTATTACAAACAGAATCTCAACCTCTCACGCCTTATAAACGCAGACAATATTAACGACATTCACAATCTGCTGCAGACAGGCGTAAGCGAATACTGGAAAAGCCACTACACATTCGCATCCGCAGCATCTACCACTACAGACAAAGGACTTTCAAAGGCATCGCTCAATCTCATTATTATAAACAGCGTAGCTCCCATTCTCTTCGCATACGGCAAATACAAATCTGAAGAGCATCTTTGCGAAAGAGCCATAAATCTGCTTGAAAGCATCAAGCCTGAAGACAATCGTATTGTCCGAGAATGGAGCGATGCAGGAGTGTCGTGTGAATCAGCAGCCGACAGTCAGGCACTCATACAGCTCACACACTCCTATTGCCTGCCGCACAACTGTCTCCGTTGCCGTTTCGGTTACGAATTCATCAGACAAACACCCGGACTGCTTCGTGAGAATAAAAATCAAATATGATACTGCGATCAAAGATTAGTCTATTAAATATTTAACCGCAGCATCATATTTTCATATGACTTTTTGTCGATGAAACAAATGTCCCGTTAGCGTAATCCGTTATATTACAACTTCTTAATTCTTTTGTTCCACAACAAGCACGAAACCACCGCGAGGCAATGTCCGCATATCAATTTTAATACCTCCCGGCACCGGAGAAAAATCTTTCGTTTCAATCTTCCATGGATTCTGTTTGTCACCACTGTCAGCAAACATCGTGATACGGTAGTTTCCCTCATGCAGAAAAGACAGGTCATATTGAAGTTCCTGCTCTGTATCAAGGCCGTTTATTCCTGCCACATACCAAGTTTCACCACTGCGGCGAGCCAAGACAGCACTTTCTCCCGGATAGCCTGACATAAAACGTATTTCATCCCATACGGAAGGTAAGTTTCCAAGAAAATCTTTCACCTCCTGAGGTTGTGAAAGGAAACTCTCAGGCCGGTCGGCAAGATGTTGCAAACCTGATTCATACAACACCGTCAATGCCAGTTCATGGGCATGTGTGGTGATGTGCGGATGCTGCGAATCAGAGAAAGCGCACGGAGTATAGTCCATCGGCCCAATCACATTACGAGTGAATGGCAATGTAGCGTTATGACACGCAGCCCTGATTGTGAAAGTCGGTACGTTATTGTACCACTCCGCACCATAGACTGCCTCGGTCGTCAGCATGTGAGGATAAGTGCGCTGCCACCCGCGAGTAGTTGTCGCTCCATGGAAGTTAATAAGAAGATGATGGCGGGCCGCACATTCCATAAGGTCATGATAATACTCTATTTCCCTCTGCCCGTCTCCATTGAAGAAGTCCACCTTTACTCCTGCTACTCCTAACGACTCGCACCATGCAAATTCACGCTCGCGATCCTCCGGCTTGTTCAGTCTGTACTTAGGACCAGGAGCGCCATGCACCCATCCCGTTGATGAATTATACCATATCATCGGTTTCACACCCTTTTCCTTTGCATAGTTCACTGCGTCCTCAATAGTTTTGCCGTCCTTCATTCCGTCCCACTCCGCATCTATAAGCACATAAGGAATTTTCAGCTCTACAGCCATGTCCACATACTGCTTTATGATGTTATAATCGTTGCTGCCATGATTGTGCGCCCAATAAATCCAGGAAACAACTCCTGGTTCAATCCATTCGGTATTTGTAAGACGGCAAGGCTCCGACAAGTCATTGACAAGTGTTGACTCCACAATGTCGCCCAGCGTACCAATGATTGCCACACGCCATGGTGTGTGCCACTCATCCTTCGGTCTTATGTCATTTCTTTCGGGACAAACCCTGAACATCTCCAAGTCGGAGTCGTTGCGCAGACACGAACCACTCTGGTTACGCTCAAGATTAGCCTCCGATATCAAAGCGAACACACCTGTCTGAGGTTCTATCAGGGCAGGATAGCACCAATGCCTGTTCTTGCTCTCGCCTGTTGTTGCCTTTGGAAAGAAATCCTCATAGCTCGAATGCCACGGATGCATCCATCGCGCTGTACCTTCAGCTATTTTGTAAGAAGTGGTTTCCCTTGGTATGGCACTGCCTTTCAATCCTTTCAATTCGTAACGGAAAGCCACTCCGTCATTATAGAGTCGCCACACAAGATCTGTTTTTTCATCCAGAACCACCCTGTACTCGTTGGCCTCATTCGTGCAATGCAGACGTTTACCTGAAACCATAGTGTAATCGGTCTTCACACAACGAGAAAAAACCATCTCATTCTTACCATCCGACATTGTATTCTCAAAGCCCGAAGCATTTATCTGCAACACGGGTTTTCCCTGATAGCTTACAACATAGAAACTGTCAACGACCGACAAAGCCAAGTCCCCATCGGGAGACACTATCTTTTGTGAAGAACAAGCAATGAACATCACACTCACAAAAGAACTGAGCAAACAGAATAAAACCTTTTTCATTATCAATATTTTAATTATTACTTATATTTCTGCAAACTTAAATTGAATTTACCGAAAGACTTTTTCTTAACAGTAAAAAAACAGCTATTACGCCCTCTAAAAAAAGATATTATTTATTGTCGCATAAACGCTGTATTCCTCATTCTCCACATGCATCAAAGGCATCAGACGGAATTTGCGTCCAGCATTGTTCAAATAGAATGTCCTGCAGTCATCTCCCTCATGCACAAGCCCTTCGACAACTTCATCCAACGAACCTTTCAGCACAATTTCGCCTCCTCCATCAAAAGCGAGCATCAGCGGACCATAAAATACTGCAAACATGTTTTTGTCGTCAGGCATCGTCCTGACATAAAAATCATACCCAAAATCTATTTCTACCTTATCGCCATTATTCCACTTGCGGCCTATGCTGATATAATCTGATTTCTTTGCTGCTTTATGTTTTATTTTTTTACCATTCACACTTACCGTTACAGTCTTTGCCCATTCAGGAATAAAAAAATTAAGAATGTGAGTACTTATTTTTTTTGATTCTTCAGTTCCCGAGTTCACCAGAACTTCAAAAGTTACTTTCTTGTCAAAAGGAAACTCTCCACTCTGCTTAACCCTCATCCCCTGTTCTTCCCAATTGAGTGTGGAAGGAATATACATATTCACCCAAAGTTCATTTTTCTTATGGAAGTACACACTGCTGTTAAGCGAGGCGAACGCTTCTATTGACGACCCGTTACAACAACGGAAATCCTCCTCTGCCAACCAGTGCTTCCTACGCGGCGAACCAAGCGGAAGATGATAGGTGCATCGTCCTGAATGAGCACTCTGCAGGGCCATGACACTATTATAGAAAGTATTCATATAAGCCCCCGCATACTTTGCATCGGCAGTCCATGCAAAAAGGGCTGAAGAAAGTTTCTGCGTATTGTGCGACACACAGCTTTCAGCTATCTCATTAGTAAGTGTAGCCGCCAGCTGTCCAGGAATGCCCCAATGTTCAGCCGTCAACGACGTAGGTGTTGTTTTGTTCGGACGTGGTCCGCTGCTCGACCCATTTGCATAAGCATGACTGTCAATAAGCATCTGCCAGAAGTTTTCTGTAGCCTTCCTATAGTCCTTGTCCCCTGTTACATCATACGCTCTCGTGAATCCGTTGACAAGTACGATATGAGTGTTTGCATGAAGTCCCGACAACACGTCTTCCCCATTCATCATGGATTTTTTCATCCATTTCGGTTCAAACATCTGCGCCAGTTTAAGATGCTTCGGATTGTTGCTTATTCCATATAGAATGTAAAGAACTTCATTCATAGCGCCCACCTCATTCTGAGGGTTGGCACCAAGCATCTGGAGCATCCTGACCCTGCGTTCCTCCTCCATATTCTCCATTCTGCCACTTACATAGTCGGCCATCCTGAGCACCATACCGTATGCTTTCTTATTGCTTCCATATCTATAAGCATCGAGCAATCCCTGCATAATTTTGTTTATTGTATAGTACGGAGCCCAGGCACCAGTGAAATGCGTTTCAATATGTTGTAAGTTTCTTTCAGGGAACGCACTAAGATAGCCGCTTTCTCCAAGTGCATTCTGACATTTTTCAAGTTCGTCCACCATATAGTCCAGCCTGTCAGCCATGGTCTTTTCGCCATACCTCTTGACAAGCATCGACAGTGCAGAAAGATAATGTCCTGTAAAATGCCCTCGCAATCCGCACCATGGCTCTTCCCATCCACCCAAAGGCTTGGCATCAGACTTCAGTCCTGCATTGACACGGAAATTATGCAACAGCCTGTCTGGCTCAAGCCGCATAATATAGCCTGTATTTAGTTTCTCTCTGTCGGCTATCCACGAAGTTTCCAGTTTCACCATATCTGGGGCAAAAGCATCTGCAACAGACGAAGACTGCATGGTCATAGACATTGCATCATCATCACCGTCCACTCTGTTACAGTCCAAACCACTATAACCAGACGAAAGCTCTGAATTAATCAAAACGCCATCAGACTGTCCACCCCTTATTTCCCAAGATTCCCAATAGTTTCGTGCCGTGCATGAAAAGAATGCAAACATCGAAAAAAGGATTGTTGACATGGTTCGTTTTATCCCAGGTTTTTCAGATTTAATCCTTTTAGAAACAGTAATTTTAGAGTCAGATGCCAGCATAGTCATTTGTTTTTATTAAAGTTTCGCAAAACGCTCAACTTCTTTATGTTTGAAATGTCAGTCCTGTCTCCTCTCCAGCACCTACCAGAGAGAGAGACTTAGGGAATGACACTTATGATACACGATTATATCCTCAGAATATCAAAATCACAATTTCACACGCACTCTCGAACCGCTGTAATCAACAGTCTTCTCTGTTCCTCCCGCAACTTTCACATTAAATTTGCGTTCCTTTATCATTCCTGGATATTCTCCCATACGGCGGTCTATAGTGAGAGTCTTGCTCTTGTCGTTCCACTTGAACGTGATAGTCGAATACATACCCTTCTGGTAGTTATAGTTATCGCCCTCGTCTTCGTAAAGAACAAACTCAGCGTCAGCACCCGGATAAACCTTTATTTCCAGATTGTCCCATGGCTTCTCATTAGTATATTGCACCTCCGGACCCACAGGGATTATCGAACCAGCCTTCACATAAAGAGGAGAATATGCAAGAGGAGCATTTGCCTTCACGTCCTGACCACCTTCATACACCTTGTTTGTCCAATAGTCATACCATTTGGTGCCAGCAGGGAGATATATCTCGTAAGTCTTCATCTGCTTCCAGTCAACAGGGCGATAGAGTTCGCCTGTAGCCTCGTTCTTGTTCCATCCCGAAAGTTCGTCCGTCTTAATGATGCGTTCACGGGTATAAAGAGGATGAACAACAGGACAAACAAGAATACTGCGGCCATACATGTATTCATCATTCATATTCCAAGTCTTCTTGTCGTTCTTGAAATCCATCATCAGCGGGCGCATGAACGAATCGTCATTCTTGCTCACTTGCCATGAGAGGCTGTAAGTGTAAGGCATCAGACGATAGCGCAGTTTGATGGCGTCAACAAGAGCATCATATACCGGTTCGCCCGGTTTGCCATAGTAGTAGAGTTCGCGATAAACGTCAGTACCGTGGCTACGCATCATTGGAGTAAATGCTCCATACTGCATCCATCGCACATAAAGCTCCTGATACTGAGGATTGCGAGTTGCCGAATTGTGCCCCTGAGTACTGTATGAACCGGCAAAGAAACCACCTATATCAGTATTTGTGTTCGGATTTGCCGTAAGGGTATAGTTCAAGCAGATAGGAACCTGACGACGGAGGTTGTCCCATGAAGAACCCACATCACCACTCCAGGTATTTGCTCCATAGCGCTGCTGTCCGGCAAAGTAGCTGCGAGTAAGGATAAACACACGCTTTGTTGAATCGACCTCGCGCTGGTGCTGATCCACACCGCCCACTGCGTAGAACGGATAAAGGTTGCGAACAGATCGCCAAGAACCGAGGGCTGTCATTTCGTCAAGGTCAGAATCCTTGTACTGCATGTGGTCTGGGTCGGTTGAGTCCATCCACCAAGCATCAATGCCCATCTTGTGCAGGCGAGTGAGATGCTTCCAATAGATGTCGCGAGCCTCATCCGAATATACATCATAGCAGCGTACACCACTGATGTAGTCCATTCGTGGAGGCCAGAATCCCAGTCCGCTTTCAGGCCAAGTGTAGAACGACATGAGGTGGCCCTTCTCTTTCAGTTCCTTGTAAGGTTTTGTGTGCGGACCGAAAGACGACCATATAGATATGGAGATATGCGCATTCTTGTCGTGCACCTCGTCAATCATTCTCTGAGCATTTCCGAACTCATCGTTGAGGAACTCCATTGCGTTCCATGTGTAGTTTGAACCCCAGTATTGCCAGTCCTGGATGATACCGTCGAAAGGAACTCCCAGTTCTCTGTACTTGCGCACCACCTCAAGAAGCTCATTCTGGCTCTTGTAGCGCTCACGGCTCTGGTGGTAGCCATAAGTCCACATCGGAAGCATAGGCACCTTTCCTGTCAGATGACGCATTTCCTTTATCACACCATCAGCGTCTCCGCCATAAACGAAGTAATAGTCCACCGCTGTACCCACTTCGCTCTCCAGCACCATTTCTCCGCTCACGCCCTCATCCGGTGTTACGAACTGTGTCGGTGAATAATTGTCCCAATATATTCCATATCCCTTGATGCTCTGGAACACATGGGCATAGTCTTCAAGATTGCTCTGCTGCATACTTCTGTTCTCACCTCTTTGCGACATCTTTCCGTTCTGAAGCAATCCCACACCATATATGCCTTCATCCGCATCTATAGCAAAAGCTTGTTTCACCTTGAACGCACCCTTGTCCGGCCCCTTCTCTATAGGGGTGAATTTTGTCTCACCCTCCGACGTAATCTCATTTCCCTTGTTATCGGCAAATGAAACTTTGCCATCTTTCACTTTCACTGTCAGGAAAGCACTCTGATACACCTTT
>JAFTTD010000034.1 GCA_017466965.1 Bacteroidaceae bacterium | reverse complement strand
TCGTGTCTTTGTCCATTTTACTGAAAGCCCATATTATTGCCGCAACAAGGGCGCACAAGCCTCCGAGCGTAGCAAGCAGGAACGGGCGCAGAAGATTTATACGCTGATAAATGCTCACCGTTATTATTCCCACAATAGTTGAGACGAAAGTGGCAAGCAATATAGGAACAAAGATGTCTGTAGGTTGCGCAGCTCCCATCTGTGCCCGATAAACCATGATGCTGACCGGAATGATTGTCAGTCCCGATGTGTTGAGTACAAGAAACATTATCATAGGGTTGGTAGCTGTATCCTTCTTTGTGTTCAGTTCTTGCAACCCCTCCATAGCCTTCAGTCCTAAGGGTGTGGCAGCATTGTCAAGCCCAAGCATATTTGCCGCTATATTCATAAATATAGAGCCAGTGACAGGATGCCCCTTTGGTATATCAGGGAAGAGACGACAGAACAGAGGGCTGAGCATCCTTGACATGACATTCACAACACCCCCCTTCTCCCCAATCTTCATTATTCCCATCCAGAGCGAGAGAACTCCAGTAAGCCCCAAACTTATTTCAAAAGCAGTCTTTGAACTGCTGAACGTTGAGTTTATCATTTCAGAGAACACACCTGTATTCCCATAGCACAGCACTTGCACCAAAGCAAACACCGCCGACAACAGGAAAAAAGCTATCCAAATATAATTAAGTACCATGTTTTTAGGATTTGAGGATTTGAGGATTTGAGGATTTAAAGTTTCCGATTACTCCGATTATTCCGATTACTCTGACTATTCAGAATCCTCAGATTATTCAGATTTTTCAGATTATTCAAAATTCTCCGCCTATTCAGAATTCCCTTTTATCACGCAAAAATACACAATACTTTTGACTATCCAAATTAATATGGTATCTTTGTTCCGTATTACAAGCTAACGACAGATGAGAATCATTTGCAAAAACGGTACGGAGGCTATGGATTCAAGCCCTTGTGTAGCCACGATAGGATTTTTTGATGGTGTCCACAAAGGGCATCATTGTCTTATTCGTCAAGTGGCAGACTTGGCAAACAAGAAAAAGTTCAAGTCCATGCTTATCACCTTTCCTGAACATCCGGCAAAGGTTCTCAACAGCTGTTTTCATCCCCAGCTGCTAACTACTGTCAATGAGAAAGTGGAACTGCTGAAATCTTCAGCCGCCGACCAAGTTGCACTCCTTGACTTCACCCGTGAATTGTCCCTGCTCTCCGCATACGAATTTATGCAGAATGTTCTGAGCGAAAAACTCAATGTAAAAACACTTGTTATAGGTCACGACCACAGGTTCGGACATAACCGCAACGAGGGGTTTGATGATTATGTACGCTTCGGCAAGCAAATAGGCATAGAAGTAGTTCGTGCCAACGCATTGGTTGACAATTATTTGACATACAGTTCTACAGCCGCCCGCAAAGCCCTGAACGAAGGAAGAATCTCAGATGCGAACAGTATTCTTGGTTATGAATACTCGTTTACCGGCACTGTTGTAGGCGGATTCAAAGTTGGCAGAACCATAGGTTTCCCCACTGCCAACATAAATGTTGACTCCGACGAGAAGATTATACCCCAAACAGGCGTTTATGCTGTCAGGGCAGAAACTGGCGGCGCACAATTTGGCGGAATGATGAATATCGGCTACAGACCTACTCTGGCTAATGGCGACAAAAAAAGCATTGAAGTCCATCTGATGGACTTCAATGCAGACATATATTCAGAACAGCTGAAGATTAGCTTTGTTGATTTCATTCGTGAAGAAAAGAAATTCAATTCCATTGAAGAACTACGCGCTCAGCTCATCCTTGATGAATCCAGATGCCGCAGCATCATTTGATTTTCTTGTAGATTTTCTTCGCCATCACTCCTGCTGCTATTGGGTCAGGATGAATAGCGTCAGGGAAGTGCTCACCCATCTTGTCAGTAGCCTTGTGCAGGTCTATGGTCTTCCATTTGTTCTTCTTAGCCACTTTCTTTATGATAGGGATAACCTCGTTTACGATGACACTGTCGCGTATTCCCCACTGTTCCTTGTAAGCCTTTGCCGGATAGCAAAGATATATTTCTGGATTTGTCGGCAGATTCTCAAACGATTTGCCAAGTGCCTCTATGTCGCCTGCAAATTCATCCTTATGCACCCAGTTCTGTGGCTTAGTGTCGTTTGTTCCGAACTTTATTATCACACAATGAGGATTAAAATTCAGAGCCTCCTTATAGATTTTCTCTTTAACATAAGGGCGGTCTCCTTTTGTCAATCCAGTTCGTCCGCCTATTCCGAAGTTCACCACCTCATATTCATCGCCAAGAAGGCGCTGCAGTTGAGCAGGATATGAATCCACACTCCTGTTCTTGATGCCGGAGCCGTAAGTTATACTGTTGCCCACACAAGCAACTCTGATTTTCTCTTGTGCCATGCCACTGATGCTTACTATCAGCATCAACAGCAGCGCTGTCATTCGTGTAAATCTTTTCATGATAAATATATTTTAGTTTGTATATTCTATATTATAAGATTATATGGTTATGAGGTTGTAAGGTTATAAGGTTTTAAGGTAGGCAATAACGTCCAATGGTATCGTCTGAGCTCCTGAACTCCAGAACTTCCGAACTCCTTTTGTTTTAAGTTTATAAGTTAGTCTATCATAATTCATAATTAAAAAATTAACTCCTTAACTACTTAACTCCTCTAACTCCTTAACTACTTAACTCCCTTTAAATTCTTAACTCCCTCTCTTCACAATCCTATACCTCGCTCCTCCAAGAACCGCCACCACACCTTTAATCTCAAGTTCGAACATCAGCGAACTTACACGACTGTAGGAAAGCCCCGTTTCAACAACAATCTGGTTAACCTGCTTGTCGTCCACTCCGGTCAGAGCCTTCACAATCAGTTCCTCTTCATCAGACAAGCCAGGAAAGAGTTCCTGTTGCAGCGGTTCAGCCTTCTCTTTCAACGGATTAGACCAGCACATGGCTTCAACAAGGTCTTCAGCATTCTGAATGAGAGCGGCATTATTATCCTTTATCATCCTGTTGCATCCTTCGCTATGCTCGTCATACACCCTGCCAGGAAAAGCGAACACATCCCTATTGTACGCCTGCGCCAGTTTGGCAGTGATAATAGCACCACCCTTTGAAGCACTTTCCACAACAATCGTAGCATCGCACATTCCGGCAACAATCCTGTTTCTCCTTACAAAATTTCCTTTCTCAGGAATTGTATGACTCATATATTCAGTCAGCAACCCGCCATTATCCACCATATGCGTAGCCGTATGCCGATGCAGAGACGGATAGATAGTGTCAAGCCCATGAGCAAGCACACCCACCGTAGCCATGCCATTCGCAAGCGCAGCCCTATGGGCATTTATGTCAATTCCGTATGCCAGTCCACTGACAATCAGAGTATCCGGATGATAACGAAAAAGGTCAGCAATAAAATTGCGACACACATCCATGCCATATTCAGTGCAATGACGAGTACCAATAACACTTATCACCTTCGTCGCATTAAGATCCGCATTGCCACAATAATAAAGGCAAAGAGGCGCATCAGTACATTCACGCAAGCGCAAAGGATATTCACTGTCATTGAGAGTGATGCACCTCACCCTTTTGCCCCTCATAAACTCCATTTCAGCCTCAGCACGCCGAAACGCCTCATCAGTATCTGCAAGAGCATTTACAAGACGTT
>JAFTTD010000033.1 GCA_017466965.1 Bacteroidaceae bacterium | reverse complement strand
TGGCGGCGAGGTTACTCCGGCATAGGCTCGGCAGGTCGGGAAGCATAGGGAGCGTTTTTGAGCGGTACTCCGTTGTCGTGGGGTGACTGACTGGGCTTGTCCAGATATAGCCCACTATAACTACACGCTTCGCTTCCGTAGTTGTGGGCTCTCCCGAGGGGCTGGGCTTTGCCCCGTCCCACTTATGGCTCTGCCCTAAGAACCCGGTCGGAGGCTTTCAGTCCCCAACACCCCTGACCAAAGAGTGACCCTCTCTTTGGAAACTCCGCTCAGAGGTCTCTACCCCTGAGAACCCCGAGCAGGAAGTGACCCTCTCCCTGCACCCTCCGATTAAGGCTCCGCCCTAATGACCCTTTCCCTATTGTAAATCTGTAAACATCAACATGCCTATGGCACAGAAGACATCAATCAACATCAAGCCCTGCAACATCGGAAGCAGCGAGGCGCACAACAGGCGGACAGCGGAATACCTCGCACATATCGGCAAGGAAAAGTTCTATGTCCGCACTGACCTCATGGCGGCAAACGAGACATGGGTAGCACCTGATTTCGGCGGCACTTCGCTGTCGGAACGCTACAATCAGATAGCCGCGATGGTAAAGGAAAAGACAGGTCGGGCGATGCAGACCAAAGACCGGGAACGCGTGAACAAGAAGACCGGGAAGGTGACCGTCGTGCGCGGCAGCACTCCGCTCAAAGAGGGTGTCGTGGTAATCAAGAATGATACCACTTTGGAGCAGTTGCAGCATTTTTGTGAGGTGTGCAAGGAGCGGTGGGGAATCACGGCACTGCAAATCTTCATCCACCGTGACGAGGGGCATTACGGCACTCCCGGAGATACCGCCACATGGAAGCCCAACCTTCACGCCCATATCGTATGGGACTGGATGAACCACGACACCGGGAAATCCTGCAAACTGGACGAGAAAGCCATGAGCGATATGCAGACGCTTTTGGCTGAGTGTCTTGACATGGAGAGGGGCACCTCAAAGGAGCAGACGGGAAAGGAGCACCTTGAACGTGCTGACTTCATCATCGCCAAGCAGAAGCAGGAAGCCGAACAGGTAAAGGCGGAAAAGGAAGCAGCCGAAGCCGACCGGGATGCCGCGATCCGTGAGACGGACAATGCCAAATCCGAACATGAAAAACTCCAGATCAGGAACGAGGAGAAGCAGCGGCGCAGCGAGGAACTTGACAGCGAAATCGCCGAAAAGGAGGAACGTGCGAGAGAGGTTGACAGGGAGAATACGGACAGCATAAAGTCCGGCATCGCCAACCTTTTCGGCAAGGGCAAGTACGCAGCCATCGAGCAGGAGAACGAGAGACTGAAAGCCGAGAACGAACATATCAAAGAATCGTTCCCCGATGAAGTCAGGAAAGAGGTGGCGAAGCGGACAAAGGCACTGACCGAGGCGAAGCGGACGGTCGAACTGGAGCGAGACAGTGCTATGGCAATCGCTGACACTTATGAATCCGAGAGGGACACGGCTCTGCGGCAGCTCCGGGAGCAGAAGACCGGGGAGCAGCACCGCATTAGCATGGCGGTGAGCCGGGCAACGGCGGAGAAGGACAAGACCATAAGACAGTTGCAAGGTGCGCTGAAATCGAGCCGGGATATTCTGAATATCATCGCCGATATTCTCTACAAGGCAAGCGAGGTGTTCAGGCGAGCCATTGAAGCGATTATCCATTTCGCCACGGAACGGCACAAGTCAATCTTCTCTCCCTCCGAAGCCGCCGACATCAAGAGCGTCATGCAGAGCTACGGCGAAACCATCGAGCAGCGGAAAGCGGTCGGCACATGGCTCTGTGACTATGCGGAACACCGACAGCCCTTTGATGAAATAAAACATCGCCATACACTCAACGAGGTTGGCGATGTCGCGGAAGGTCGGTATGATTGGAAGATTGATAGAGGGCGAGGTGGAATCCTAAGATAGATTTTCACTTTTGAGGGTTGAATGTGTCAGATATTTGCTTTGCAACCCTGTTTATTGCTCCTTTTATATCATGCGAAGCTCCTGCAACCCCAAGAGAGGAATATGCGCCTTTGCATGATGCTACAGGACGCCCTGTATTATAGTCTATAAAATTGACTGTAACAATAGTCTCTTCGGGTTGCACGTTTATACAGGAAGCACAAAACGAGAAAGGAAGAAAAAGAGAGTAATTGATTGATAATGAGAAGTAATTGGCTTTGAATGTCTTTGGTTGCCGAGTGGGTGAAATGCAGTTTTTAGCGGATAAAAGCAAACATTCCGTTTCTATCCCGTTACCCATTTTAGGCGGAGCAAAACACAGCAGTTGAGTGCCTTTAAGTGGCTGACTATAACGCTGTTTGTCTTCGGTTTACATTGTTCAAATAACTCACAATGGAAGTAATTTTATCAACTTAAAAATGTGAGTGTTATGAGCAACGAATTAAAAGTGTCTTTTTACCTGAAACGGGAAAGTAGATTAGAAAAAAGTAGTGTCGGAGAAAACACTGCTTACCCGATAATTGGGAAAATCATTATCGGCAACAGTATCGCCCAGTTCAGTACCAAACTGAAAATAGAAGAACGCTTATGGCACGTCAAGTCAGGACGGGCAAGCGGAAAAAGCCATACGGCTGTCAAACTCAACCGTGAGATTAATAAAATTAATCTCACTATACACGCACCAAAGTTCGGCAGAACGAAGCAACAAAAATAGGGGAATCCCTATGGACTCCCCTAAAATAGATTTGTAAATTCATGTAAATTAACGATTTACAAAATCATCTTTTTTCATCTTCTTCTTGCGGCTTTCACGAACGATAAGATTTTTCAGGTAATCTAACGCTTTGGTTAAGTTGTAGGGCTTGCGTTTGAATACTCGTTCTTTTGACTTGTGGGCATCCCCGAACGTGAAATTGAATGCCTGCTCCAGAGCATGGGCGATATGAATATATGGAGCAGGATTTCCTTCTTCATTAAAGAACTGTCCTGAAAGTTCAAATGAAACAGCAAATTCTCCCACGCTATCAATCCCCAAGCCTTGCGACTTGGGGACGAAATATACTTTTGAGTTGTAGGGAATAACGTTTTTATTAATAAGCTGATTCGTTTGTCTAAATGTGAATTTCAGTAAGTCAATTTCAGACTCAAGAAATAAAATCGCCTTTCGCTGATAAGTTTTTTTGAGCCTATTTTTTTTTCCAACTCGCAAAGAGGTGATGTTCCCAGAAAATCAAGCTCAATACGAGTAATACTTAACATCCGAAATATTTCAGAATAGCTTTGTTTAGATTGACTAATAGTCTTTACCAACTCCATAAAGTGCGTATAAGCATCTTGCATTTCTTCATTTGTCACTTGTGAAGCATCAGACAATAGCCTGAATAACTTCAAATCTATTTTATTCATAATAGACTTTATTTGTAACTGCCTTTTATTCCATAATCCGCATCTTGATTATTAAGAGATTTGTTTCCAGAACTATGAGTTTTTCCAAAACTAAAATTCCACGTAAGAGTAGCAACGATGGTTTGTGAAGCACTACTGAAACTTTCCCGTCTGAAAGGTGCTTGATTATTTTTATTCTCTATCACAGTACGTGAAACATTCTTGAATGGATTGAACGCTCCTATACCAAAAGAGAAGTTATCGGTATTGTATTGAATGGCTAAATAATGATAATTACCACTCTTAATAACGGTTTCACCATACAGCTTCTCATCAAATGGCTGTATCTGAACGATAAACATCCATTTCTTATACATTGCCAAGACATTCGCACTATAATAGAAATTAGAGTATTCATGAGAATAATTGTTCCCTTGACTGTTGAAATGATTGTACCCACCTGTAAGCGAAAATTGCAGTATGTTTTTTATCATTCCCACCTTTAGGTTCATTTCTGCATTATACTTGTTCCAACTCTTCATATTTTCGGGTATTATCAGGAAAATATTACCTTGTTCTTTGACTGATTCCATGATGGGATTATGCTTGTAATGATGTCGTAGGTTAGCATTGAATGTAAACAAGCCTTTTTTGTGTTCGTAAAAAAGGTTATTGTTCAGATTGCTGTAAGGCTTTAATAACAAGTTTCCTCTTTCGGCAAGATAAGGGTCGAGCCTTATTTCCGTGTCAGTCAACTCAACTAAAGTCGGGTTGGTTTGGCTCATCTCCACATCGTAACGAATAAAAGAATTTTCATTTAATCTATATCCCAACATGGCTTTAGGCAAGAAGTTATAATAACTCTTATTAATTGAGATATTAGAAAAATGTACCCGATTAGCCTTTAACCCAAGAGAACAGCTGAATTTATCTTTACTGTGATTCCATTCTGAAAAAACGGAAGTTTCCATTTGATTCAAATCGGACTTAAAAACTCCATTTTGCTGAACTTCTTGTTTCGTAAACGATTGAATATGCTTTGCTCCAAATTTCAAACTGCCATAAGTAAAGCCCTTCTCGTAAATACCTTCTGCTATCAATGAATATTTATCAGATGACAAACCGAACTGCTCTTTGAAAAGAGTATTGGCATTGTCGTATTCTATATAATTACGACCTGTTTCTACTTTGGCATAACTCCCAACAATGTTGGCATAGACTTTTTGCTGATTCTTCAAACCACGCTCATAGTATAGGTCTATTGAAGGGGTATTTATTTTCTGACTAACGCCATCAAATATCTGCCCTATCTTTATGCCATTTTCTATCAAATTACTTTTGAAATCATTATGCGGATGATTTGTCAAAGCATACTTCAACTTTGCATTGAAGAATACCGAATCACTGTGTTGATAGTTATATCCGAAAGTAACATCATGCATCTGATATGAATAATCTCCACCATCTCCGATTTCATCTCTCTGTATCGGAGTTGAGTTTTCAAACTGATAGC
>JAFTTD010000392.1 GCA_017466965.1 Bacteroidaceae bacterium | reverse complement strand
TGCCTAAGACATTGAAAATGTAGTGTGGCGACACTCTGTTGCGGATAACTCCCATGCGCAGGCTTGTTATCTCGTCAAACTGTTTGCGCAGGTTTTTGCCAGTTTTGTATTTCATCCATGTGCTCCATGCCAGGAAGCACATTATCATTATGATTAAAGTCAATGAGGCTATTGCGATGATGCTCTCATGCTTCGCCTCTTTCTGGTGAAGCTCGGCAATCATAACCTTCTGGTGTAGCATGGTTGTGTCCTGCTCATAGCGGAAACGCATTTCGTTGACGTTGTTTGCCACGATATGGTTGCGCAGTGAATCCTCGTAGTTTATGGCAGTATTAAGATGGTGATATGCATTCTTCCAGTCGCCTATTAGCTCATAGTAGTGGTTAAGGCGCTTGTGGTGGAGCGCAAGATAGCGCGGCATCTGCACACCTTCAATTTCAAACAGCTTGTTGACCATCTTTGTCGCACGCTCTGTGTTCCCCGACTCAAGGCTTACTGCCATGTCGATACTATAGATGTAGAAACGTACAGACGGGTCGCTGTCAGGATTCCTGTCTGCATATTCCACCGATTTGGCAGTCAGTTCAGCTGCTTTCTCCAGACTGCCCATAAGGAACAGCACTTCACCGAGGTTGGTGCAGCATTGGATTTCGTAGAACTCATTTCCTATCTCCTTGGCAAGCGTCTGGGCTTTGTTGAAAGTGTGCAGTGCCTGCACAAGTTGCTTGTCGAAGAAATAGCAGTTGCCTAAAGATGAATGATAGATGTATGAATCTAAAAGCGAAAGTGTGCTTTTCACTTTCTCAACCTTTTCAAAGTGAGCGTATGCCTCCTTGAAATTGTATAGCTCGGTGTAGATGCGGCCCAAGCCTGTGTGAAGAGCCGGAATGTCTTCAGTGCAGTTTATGGAGTCGGCTATCGTGAGTCCTCGTTTGTAATAGTAGGCAGACTGAGGAATCTTGCCGCTCATGAAGTATGAGTCTGCCAGATTGATGCATATGGAGATGATGCTTTTGTCAACATGCTCGCTCTGTATTTTGGCATCGTATGCCTTCTTGAAATATCCGCAGGCTGAATCGAAGTCTCCGCTCATGCTGCAACTCACCCCCTTATGGTTGTTGTACTCGCTAATCAGATTCAGGGCGTTCGGATTATCAGAAAGCCAATTGCCTACTTTTTTCTGATGTGATTGCATTCCATCAGAATCTCCCATGAATTGATGGGCGATACCTCTGTATAGTTCTAATTTATGCCATGATTCTTCATCGGCAACAATCTGTTGCGCAGCTTCATAAATGGAATCTGCCTTGTGAGGCTCTGAATAGAGAGTGTTGGCGCTGTTGGTGATTACAGAATCAGCATAGTCTGCGACATTTCCCCCTTTATATATTTCATTGTTGTTACATCCGCTTGCTGTCGCTAACATTATTAGCCCAATGAGAACCATCTTCAACTGGTTCATTGGCGTGGTGTCTTATAGTGTTAGAATCTATCGCAAAAATATACAATTTTTATGCATAAATAAAATATTTGTAATAAAAAATGCAGTTTTTATGCAGTTTTGTTTGTTCTTAATAAGCATTTTTAAGAATTTTGACATTGAAAAAACATTCATGGAGCATTGGCTTAATGCGAAGAAACGCAGGCTCGTTAGAATATCAATGAGCCTGCGTTTGTATATCAACGAGCCTGCGTTTCTTTTTAAATGAGGGCTCGTTTTGTTTGTTGTTCTGATAGCCGCCTCTGTTTAGGTGGCAGAATCAAACACCGCTGAAACTGCTGAATCCGCCGTCAATAGGTATGATGGTTCCGGTAACGAAACTCGCCTCGTCGCTGCAGAGGAAGCGAACAATGCCGTTCAGCTCGCTTATGTCGCCAAAGCGGCGCATAGGTGTTTTAGCCAGAACCTTGTGGCTGCGTTCCGTAAGCGAACCGTCCTCATTAAGCAGTGCGCGCCTGTTCTGCTCGCCGATGAAAAAACCTGGAGCAATGGCGTTGACGCGGATCTTCTCGCTGTATTTTATAGCCATCTCCTGTGCGAGCCACTTGGTAAGAGCGTTCACGCCCTCCTTGGCAATGGCGTAGCCCATCACGCGGCTGAGCGAATCGTATGCGGCCATCGAACTTACATTGATGATGCTTCCGCTCTTCTGTCCTGCCATGATTTTGCCGAAAGCAAGGCAAGGATATATGGTGCCATAGAGGTTCAGGTCTATGACGCGGCGCAAGTCCTCATCCTTCATGTCGAACACGTGCTGGTCGTCCATGATGGTTGCTCCGGGCACATTGCCCCCGGCTGCATTGACCAGTATGTCTATTCTGCCCCATTTGTCCATGACGAAATCGCGAGCCTTCTCAATATCTTTTGAATCGAGCACATTGCATACAAGCCCGTGGACATCGCCATAAGCCTGCAGTTTCTCTACAGCAGCGTCCACCTTGTTCTGGTGCGCTCCAATAACAAGCACAGTGGCTCCTGCTTCAAGAAGTCCCTGAGAAACATTGCTGCCAAGCACACCGCTGCCGCCAGTCACCACTGCTATTTTCCCTTTAAGATCAGTCATGTTAGTTTTTAAGTTTATTAGTTTTAAGTTTTTGAGTTTTTAAGTTTTTTAGTTAAGCAATGTCATCCAATGCATTTGTCTTAACTCCCTTTTAAGGTTATAAGGTTATAAGGCTAAGTTTAAGTTTTTAAGTTTTTGAGTTCTTAAGTTTTTGAGTTTGCAATGCCACCCAATGGTACTGTCTGAACTCCCGAACTCCTGAACTCCCTTTTAAATAAGGTTATGAGGTTGTAAGGTTATAAGGTAGGCAACACGTCCTGTAGTATTGTCTGAACTCCTTAACTCCTGAACTTCTGAACTCCCTTTTAAGGTTATGAGGTTATAAGGTTATAAGGTAGGCAACACGTCCTGTAGTATTGTCTGAACTCCTTAACTCCTGAACTTCTGAACTCCTATAAAAGTTTATAAGGCGTATTTAAGTTTTTTAGTTTTTAAGTTTGTTAGTTAAGCAATGTCATCCAATGCATTTGTCTGAACTCCTCAACTTCTGAACTCCTGAACTCCCTTTTAAATAAGGTTATGAGGTTGTTAGGTTATAAGGTAGGCTATCCTAATTCATAATTAAAACCTACCTCCTCCTCTCCTTCATATACCTCACAGTCGTCATCACGCCATCCATCTGGGCAAGTCCCATCATTCGGCCATGGAAAGAATAGCCGGCATTGTAGCCCTTGTCCTCATCGCCCAGCATATTGCGCCCGTGATCCACACGCATAGGGACGTTAGGATTCTGTTCCTCGAATATGCGGCACACCTCAATAAGGTTGGCGCGTCCATGCAGGTGGTCAGCCTCAATGAAATCGCCGTTCTCCAGCACGTCGGTACTTCTCAGGTGAACGAAATGAGTTCGTCCGGCATATTTTCGTGCAAGAGCAGGTATGTCGTTGTGAATGCCGGCTGAGAGAGAGCCACAGCAGAATGTCAGCCCATTGTGAACATTAGGCACAGCATTAAGGAACCATTCAATGTCCTCGTCACAGCAGACGATACGTGGCAAACCGAGCAACTGCATAGGCGGGTCGTCAGGATGTACGCACATGTTCATGCCCCATTCGTCGCACACCGGCATTATCTGCTCAAGGAAGTATTTCATGTTTTCGCGAAGCTTCTCGCGCGTGATACCTTTATATAAAGAGAGCAGGTTGCGGAACAGCTCCACCGGGTTGTTGTCCTTCTCGGATATGTTGCCGTTGACGAATCCCTGAGTCTTCACAATGATGGTGTCAACCAATGCATTGCGGTCAGCGTCAGTCATTGTCTTGTCCATCTCAGCGGCGGCGTTAAGTTCTTCTGCAGTATAGTCAGCTTCGGCGTTCTCGCGCTTCAGAATGTAGCAGTCGAAATATACAAACTTCACCTTGTTGAAAAACAGTGAAGTGGAGCCGTCGTCCCACGGATGGTCAAGCTCAGTGCGCGCCCAGTCGAGTACAGGCATGAAGTTGTAGCATATAGTGTGAATGCCACATCTGCCCAAGTTTGCAAGGCTCACCTTGTAGTTGTCAATGAGCTTGTCACGCTCGGCTCCACCATATTTTATAGCCTCGCACACAGGCAAACTCTCAACAACAGACCAACGCAACCCGTAGCTTTCAATATAATTCTTCAGGTCCATAATGGCATCCACAGTCCAAATCTCACCGTTCGGCACATCGTGAAGAGCTGTCACAATACCTTCTACACCAATCTGTCTGAGCATAGAGAGAGTAATCTTGTCGTTCTTGCCGAACCATCTCCAAGTTTTTTCCATTCTTATGGTATGATAGTTTAATTACAAAAAAATCGTCTGAACATACAATTGTGTGTTCAGAAAGCGAACAAACACCATTGCAAACGTATATAAAAAAACGAATATGATATTTTTTTTTCAAGATTTCTTTGTCGAATGCCAAAAAACTTCTATCTTTGCACCGCATTTGAGCCTAAGGGCAACTAAATGCTTAGGATTGTTCTATGGTGTAATGGCAGCACTAGGGTTTTTGGTTCCCTCAGTCCAAGTTCGAATCTTGGTAGAACAACCAAAACCAAACATTCTAAACGGACTTGTAGCTCAGTTGGTTAGAGCAACAGACTCATAATCTGGAGGTCCCTGGTTCAAGCCCAGGCTGGTCCACAAGAAAAAGAAACGCTAATTGCAATAAATCAAGCAGTTAGCGTTTTTATTTTTATGTCTCTTTGGATTGTAGGCTTCTTGCTAATCAGGGTCAGCGGATATTTCCGGTTGGTATAGCCATAATCAAGAATAAAGAGTTATCTTTGCCTTATGAAATCAGATCAGCTACTTCGCGCCATCCTTCCGG
>JAFTTD010000391.1 GCA_017466965.1 Bacteroidaceae bacterium | reverse complement strand
CCGATGCTTGGCTCGTCAAGAATGTAGAGTGAGCCGATGAGGCTGCTGCCTAAGTTGGTGGCAAGGTTTATGCGCTGGCTTTCACCTCCTGAAAGTGTGTTGCTAAGGCGGTTGAGCGACAGGTATTCAAGTCCGACGTTGCACATGAACTCAAGCCGGCTTTTGATTTCCATAAGCAGGCGCTTGGCTATCAGGCTGTCGTGTTCTGAGAGTTTCAGTTCATTGAAGAATGTTCTCAGCTCAGAGATAGGCATGCTTGTTAGCTGTGATATGTTCTTGCATCCGATTTTTACGTAGTCGGTCTCTTTCTTCAGGCGGGAGCCATGGCATACGGGGCATACTGTTTTACCCCTGTAGCGTGCAAGCATCACCCTGTATTGTATCTTGTACTGGTTTTCTCGGAGCATATCGAAGAATCGGTCTATACAGACAGATTCCCTCTTGTCCTCGCCTTCAACCCCATGCCACAGAAAGTCCTTCTGTTCTTGGGTCAGATTGTAGTAAGGTTCAAAAATAGGGAAGTTATGATAAGCTGCTCTTTTGATGAACTCGGTTTTCCATTCGCTCATTTTCTCGCCTCTCCAGCAAATGACGGCTCCGTCATATACGCTCAGCTCCGTGTTCGGAATGACAAGATTCTCGTCTATGCCTATAATCTTTCCGAATCCCTCACATTCAGGGCAGGCTCCAATAGGTGAATTGAATGAGAAAAACTGTTCTGACGGCTCTTCAAACTCCATTCCGTCTGCTTCAAACTTCATAGAGAACTCATGTTCCTTGCCTTCCGGCAGGAAGCGCAGTTTGAATTTTCCGTTGCCCTCATACAGAGCCGTCTGTGCAGAGTCTAACAGTCGGCTTATTGTCGGCTTGTCGTCCTTTGATGTCAGGCGATCTACAATCAGGCAGACGCTGTTCCAATCGTTGTTGTCGTCATATTCGTGATTGCTCAGGTAGTTCTCTATAAGCATTGTCTCGCCATTCATGTCAATGCGGCTGAATCCTTGCTTCAGATCCACTTCAAGCTGTTCGCGCAGACTTCTGTCGCCGTGAGGCACTAACGGTGTCATCACCATGAAGCGCGTTCCCTCAGGATAGCTCTTCATGCATCTGACGACATCTTCGTCGTTGTGCTTTTTGACTTCCTCACCGCTGATGGGGGAGAATGTGCGTCCTATTTTAGCAAAAAGAATTCTGAGATAGTCATAAATCTCTGTAGATGTTCCTACTGTTGACCTCGGATTTCTGTTAATCACTTTCTGTTCAATGGCTATTGCAGGAGGAATGCCTTTGATTGATTCGCATTCAGGCTTGTTCATTCTGCCAAGAAACTGTCGTGCGTATGTTGATAGGCTTTCCACATATCTTCTCTGTCCTTCGGCATAAAGGGTGTCGAAGGCAAGGGATGATTTGCCGCTGCCGCTGACACCTGTTATTACGACAAACTTATTTCTTGGTATGTCAACGTCAATGTTCTTCAGATTGTTGACACGTACTCCTTTAATCCTGATGCAATCGTTCATATTGAAAGAAAATGTTTGTTTTGTTTTTAGGCTGTTCTGAATCTGCAGAAATAATGCTTTCTTACTTTTCTTGATAGTGTGGAGATGTTCAGCATGTCTGAAGTCTCCGTAATGTCCTTTGTCGTTCCGTCCTTCTGGAGTATTTCGATTCTGTCGTCGCTGATGTCATACATGTCTTTACCTACTTCTGTGACGGCTGTCATGTATTTGGCCTCTTCTGCTGAAATGTCCAATGCATTCATTATTTCAGACTTTCTTTCATTGATGTATTCTTCTGAAAAAGGTTCGTCAGAAGTCTCAACCTTGAAGATGCGCCTTTCTATGCACGCCTTGCTTAACAACGACAGTATTCGGTCCTTATGGCTTGTCCATGCTTTGAGAGCGCTCCAGATGTCGCAGTCGTCGAGCTGAAGATACAAGTCGAGGCTTTGAGGATTGTTTCTGAAACATTCTCGGTCAATGTTGTTGTATAAGAAATAGCGTAGGGCAGGGGAAGCGCAGAGTTCATCGCCGCACGAAGCGAGGTGCTTGGCTCTGTTGAGAGTGTTGACAAGCATTTGTTCGGCAGCTACTGAAGTCTTGTGAAGATAGACCTGCCAATACATCAGACGGCGGCTGACAAGATAGTTCTCAATGGAGTATATTCCTTTCTTCTGCACAACAAGATTGTCATCCTTTACATCAAGCATTTCTATTATGCGCGAAGAACCAATGTTGCCTTCTGTCACACCTGTGTAGAAACTGTCGCGCCTCAGATAGTCAAGCCTGTCCATGTCGAGCTGACTGCTTATCAGTTGATGAAGGAACTGCTTGGGGTATTCGTTTCTGAAAATCTTGATGGCCAGTCCTAATTGTCCGCGGAACTCCTCGTTCATGCGTTCCATGACCATAAGGGATATTTCCTCATGTTCCATGCCGTTGATAAGCGTGTGTTCCAGAACATGGGAAAAGGGACCATGACCAATGTCGTGGAGCAGTATGGCAGCTTGAACAGCTTCTGCCTCGCTGTCAAAAATAAAATTGCCTTTTTGCCGAAGCGATTCCGTGGCAAGTGTTGTTAGATGGAATGCGCCTATGGAATACTGGAAACGAGTGTGTTGTGCTCCTGGATAGACAACATCCAAAAGTCCGAGCTGCTTTATGCGGCTCAGACGATAAAAAGCAGGATGCTTTACTATGTCGTAAAGCAATCCTTTTGGTATTGTTATGAACCCGAATACGGGGTCATTTATGATTTTCATATTTAAGCGAGATGTAGGAAAGAGTGTAACAGTAAAGCCATGATACCCTTTCCAGATATTCTCCTGTACGTTTTTTGTTGGTTGTTATTTGTTCAGGATTGCCTCCATTTGCTGCTGCACCTTTTTAGCCTCTTCTGCTGCTACTTCTGCAAAACGCTCAGTCTTGTCGGCATAAATGATTGCACGGCTTGAATTGACAATCAGACCGCAATCTTTAGTCATGCCGTATTTGCACACTTCTTCAAGGCTTCCGCCCTGTGCGCCTACTCCTGGCACAAGCAGGAAATGGTCGGGAACAATCTTGCGAATGTCTTCGAACATCTGTCCCTGGGT
>JAFTTD010000390.1 GCA_017466965.1 Bacteroidaceae bacterium | reverse complement strand
TGCGGCATCTGCTGAGCGCCACATATACCTGTCCGTGTGCAAATGATTCGTTTATGTCGAGAACGGCGTTGTCAAATGTTAGTCCCTGGCTTTTGTGTATAGTAATAGCCCATGCCAATTTTAATGGATATTGCTTGTAAACACCTTCTGTCACTTCCTTTATTTCATGGCTTTCCTCGTCGATGATGTATTTTGAGTTGCTCCATTCTGCGATGTCAACGGGTATGGGCGCTTGCTCGTTTTCACATTGTACGTAGATGTTATGTTGGCTTATTCTGCAAACAATGCCAATTTTTCCATTGAAATATCGCTTTTCACCAGAAATGTCGTTCTTTATGAACATAACTTGTGCGCCTTTTTTAAGTGTCAGGTATTCGTCGTTCGGATAAGAATACTCTGGGAAATTGCCGCTGATTTGTGCTTTGAAGCTGTATTCCGCTTCGTCTATATCCTTTAGCTTCCTCTCGTTATATTTGTTGGCGATATTGTTGTGTGTTGTCAGACGTATGTAGCCATCGGGAATATTCAATTGGCTTTCTGGTATAAATCTTTGGTTTAATAGGCTTACTGTTGTAGAATCGGCTGTGTTTGTGCGTATCTTTTCAAGCAGGTTGATGAAGTCGGTATCAGTTTGACGATAAATTTGTTTTAGTTCTATTGTAACATAATCAACGGCTCTAAGTGCCTTGCTTTCAAAAAAGTACAGGGAATCGTAATACTTTTCCAGCAATTCAATCTCGTTATCTGTGGCTATTGGCGACAACTGCTGCAAGTCTCCAATCATCAGAAGCTGAACGCCGCCAAAAGGTTTGCTTCTGTCACGATACTTTCTCATTATGGAGTCTATAGCATCCAGGAGGTCGCATCTTACCATACTGATTTCGTCAATAATCAGCAGGTCCATTGTCTTTATGATATTTTTCTTCTCTTTGCTGAATCTGTAATAGTTGTTGCCCTCATTCCTGTAGCTCATGTCGGGTATGAAGGGTGACAGTGGCAGTTGGAAAAACGAATGAATGGTGACGCCTCCGCAGTTTATGGCTGCAATACCTGTTGGTGCGACTACGACAATACGCTTGGGAGTAAGCTCTTTCAGTTTGTTGAGAAATGTTGTTTTTCCTGTGCCGGCTCTTCCTGTAAGGAACACGCTTGTATTAGTTCCTTCAATATATTGCCATGCAAGATTCATTTCGTTGTTTGACGCCATGTTGATGTATTGTCAGCTTAGAATTTTCTGTTGTTTTTGTTGCTCCATCTTTGTCCATCTCCGAAAAGCCTTTCCGCAAGGTCGTTTCTTCCGATGCGTTGAAGTTCTCTTCTGATGTTCTGCCTTTCTTCAGGCTTGTACCAAAAGAAAAATTGTCTTTGTGCGAGCTTTTCCTTCTGGGTTTTGGCTGAGAACACTGGTTTCAGAGTGTATGGATGTACGCCTGTGAACCAAGTCTCAGTGCTTACGGTCATAGGGGTAGGAGTGAAGTCTTGAATTTGTTCCAGTCTGAAATCCAAGTCTTTTGTTATGACTGCAAGTTCCGCCATGTCGTTAGGTGTGCATCCCGGATGACTGCTTATGAAATATGGAATCAATTGCTGGTTCAGATTTGCTTCCTTGTTTATGTCTTCAAACAACTGCTTGAATTTGTAAAACAGCTTGAATGAAGGTTTGCGCATAATCTCAAGCACCTTGTCGGAAGTGTGCTCCGGCGCAACTTTCAAACGCCCGCTGACATGGTTCTTTATCAGCTCGCGCGTGTATTCGTAATTGACTTTGTTTTTTGCCGCATCGCCTGTGTCATGCAGCAATAGGTCGTAGCGAACACCGCTTCCTATAAAACTCCTTTTGATATACGGCAACGCATCAACACTTTTGTATATATCCAACAGCGCACTGTGGTCTGTGTTGAGATTAGGGCATACTTTAGGATGTATGCATGAAGGTCTTTTGCATTTATGGCAAATGTCGAGGTTCGTTCCGTGCATTTTATACATATTAGCGCTTGGGCCTCCCAAATCACTTATGATACCTTTAAAATCGGGCATGTCTTTGATTGCCTCTATTTCTTTCATGATGCTATTCTTGCTGCGACTTGAAATGAACTTGCCTTGATGTGCTGATATGGTGCAGAAGGAACAGCCACCGAAACAACCTCGATGAAGGCATACAGAATGCTTTATCATTTCGTATGCTGGAATTGTTTTGCCTTTGTATTTAGGATGGGGAAGTCTTGTGTATGGCAAGTCGAACGACATATCAAGCTCTTCCTGTGTCATTGGCTGGTATGGAGGGTTTACTACAACATACTTGCCATGCACTTCTTGTATTATTCTTTGTGCGTTATATTTGTTCGACTCTTCTTCAATGTGCTTGAAGTTCTCTGCATGCAGAATCTTCTCTGTAAGGCACTTTGAATGAGAGTGCAGGATTATGTCTTCCGAACTGATGCCTTTAGGAATCTCATTCTTGTTCAGCAGCATGGCTGTCTGTTGCTGAGGAAAACGCAGCATAAGATTTCTAAAGCATGAAGTGTCTATTTGTTTGTCTTCAGCTGAAAGCAGACGAGCTATTGACGTGATAGGCTTTTCTCCCATTCCGTAAATGAGCAGATCTGCCTTGCTCTTGTATAATATGCTTGGCTCAAGCTTGTCTTGCCAGTAGTCATAATGGGACAATCTTCTTAATGATGCTTCTATTCCACCGATTATAACTGGGACATTCGGATATAATTGTTTGAGAATTTCTGTGTAAACTATAGTTGGATATTCTGGACGCAAATCATGTCTTCCGTTTGGAGAATATGCATCTTCTGAGCGCAGGCGTTTGTTGGCTGTGTATTTGTTGACCATAGAGTCCATGCAGCCAGGAGAAATGCCGAAGAACAGACGCGGCTTGCCTAATTTTTTGAAATCTCTGAAATCTCCATGCCAGTCAGGTTGTGGAACAATTGCAACTCTTAATCCTTCTGAAACAAGCAAACGCCCGATAACAGCAACACCGAACGATGGATGGTCAACATAGGCATCACCGCTGAACAGTATTACATCGAGTTCTTCCCATCCGTGTATTTCTACTTCTTTCTTGGTAGTAGGCAACCAGTCTGTTAATTTATGCTCTATCATGATGAATATACAATCTTATTTGCAAAGGAATGTTGTTATAGCTCC
>JAFTTD010000389.1 GCA_017466965.1 Bacteroidaceae bacterium | reverse complement strand
TAATGTGAATTTTATTTTACCTCTGCGTCCTCTTGCTATCATTTTAGGTTCTGATTCGGCGGTAATATATGCAGGAAGATGCATGAGCACCGGAGTGAAGACTTCGTTTCCGCCGTTCATTATCTCAATTTCTGCAATTACGGAATCGCCTTTTCTGACATCTGGAAATTCAATGTAGTTGTTGCTGAGGAAAATATCACCAATGCGGTAGTCGTAAAGTTCTGAAGCTGTTTCCTTGTTTCCGTTGCTTACAAGTCCTTTTATGCTTATGTGTATTGGTTCGCTTTCCGCATTTGTGAAAATCTCTATGATGCGTTCAAAATGTCCGAGAGTCTTTGCATCGTAAGTTATTGTGATTGTACCTTCCTCTCCTTTGCCAATGGGCTTCTTGCTCCATTCTGCATTTATACATCCACATCCTCCGTCTATGTCTTTAATAATAAGTGGCTGACGTTCTTTGTTTGTGTATTTGAATGTAGCTGTTATAGGCTTGTTCCATAGTGTTGTACCAGCATCAATACATTCGTTTTCGAATGATATGCTTTGTGCATATCCGCATGTGCTTATAAGTATGGTTGCAATTATCAGAATATATTTGTTCATGATTTGGTTTTTGCTCTGTTTTTATATCTTACAAAGATAGAAAGATTTTCTTTTATTTTCTGCATCATAGGCGTAAGTTTTTGAGTTTTTAAGTTTTTGCCTTTTTAAGGTTGTCTGTTGACTGCTAATAATCGGCTTGTTCCATTATTGGCATAATTCACTCTGCTGCCTAACATAAGATAACAAAAAAAGGAAGTGAATGTCCGTATGGTTCACTTCCTTTCTCTTTTATTGATTTATCTGTGTGATTATTCTTCTTGTGCCTTTTTTTCGTTGAGTGCGGCAATCTTTTCTTTTGTCTCCTTCAAGTCTGCTCTCAGTTTTTCCATCTTTCTCTTGAGTTCTTCAACAAGATTGTTGCCAGACTTTGATTTTGAAGAAAGGCTGAGGAAACCAAGATTGTTCTCGTATGTCTTGATTTCATTTTGCAGAACTTCACATTGACGGTTCAGGCGCTCCATGATTCTTCCGTCGTTGTCTTTTACTTCACTCTTGAAACGGCTTATGCGGCGTTTTGATGCGCTTTCGCTGAATGCTCCATAGAGTCTGTCCATCTGTGCTCTAAATAGTTTGAACAGTTTGTCTTTTTCCTTGAAAGGAACATGGCCTACTGCATTCCAGTCTTCTTGAGCTTTGCGGAGCTTGTTGCGATAGTCGCCGCTTTCCTTTTCAGGGTCAATAGCTTCAAGTTCAGCAATGATGGCTTTTTTCTTCTCAAGATTTTCAAGTTGCTCTGTGCGCTGTGAAGAATTAGCCTCTTTTTTGGCTTCAAAGAATTTGTCACAGGCTTGGTTAAATCGCTGCCAAACTGCATCGCTGTATTTCTTCGGAACAGTTCCTACTTCCTTCCATTGTTTCTGAAGAGCAACAAGAGCGTCTGTCGTCTCTTTCCAATCTGTGTTGTCCATCAAGGCTTCAGCCTTTTCGCAGAGTTCACGTTTGATACGCAGATTCTCGTTGAGGCTGTCGCGTACATTCTTAAAGAATTCAGATTTCTGCTTGAATATGTTGTCGCAAGCAGTACGGAATCTTTCAAAAATCTTCACGTTCATTTTTTGTGGAGCAAAACCGATTGTTTTCCATTCTGCCTGAAGTTCTAATACTTTGTCTGTGACAGTATTCCATTCTGCGAAAGTTTTCAGGCTGTTGAGGTCGAAGGCCTCCACTGTTTCGCATAGAGCTGTTTTCTTTGCAAGATTATCTTCTTCTTGTTCCTTGCGCTTTTCAAAGAAGTCCTGATGGCGCTTGTTTATTACTGTTGAAGCGTTCTTGAAACGTGTCCATATTTCTTCGCGCAATTCGTTTGAAACTGGTCCTATTTCTCTGAACTCCTGATGATATTGCTGAAGAAGACGGAATGCTGAAACTACATCCTCTATTTCTGCAAGTTTTTCAGCTTTTTCACACAATGCAGTTTTCAACTCAAGATTTTTCTTGAAGTCGTAGGCACGGAGCTCATTGTTAAGTTTTAATGTGTCGTAGAATTGTTCAACAGTGAGCTGATAGTTCTTCCATAAGTCTGTAGCCTTTTCTGCTGGTACATTCTTTATTTCATTCCATTCCTGTTGAAGCGTCTTGAATTCATTGTAAGCCTTGTTTACTTCATCTGGGTTTGCAAGGAATCCTTTTATTTTCTCAATGATTTCAAGCTTTTTCTGATAGTTCTCTTCTTTCTGACGCTCCATTTCTAATGCTTGAGCTGCACGTTTGTCGCGAATGACAGCCATAAGCTCCTTGAATGTAACCTCTTCTGCATTTGCTTCAGGTACGTATTCTTCAGGTGCGCCACCTGCTTCTATATATTTGTTGTATGCTTCTTCTGATTCTTGTCTTAACTGTCGGTAGAAAGTGCTTTTTAGTGCCTCAAGCTCCTGACGAGTGATTTCCTCGTTATTTTCAGCTATTTGCTTTAGGCGCTCAATGATTTCTTCCTTGTTCTGATAAGAAGCTGTGTTCTTTTTGTTTTCATCCATATCAGCCTTAACCTCTGCTTCTTCTGTCTCTGCAACTACTTCTGCTGCAGTTTCGTTAGTTTCTTCTGTAGGTTCGGCAACAACTGAGTTTTCTGCCAATGCCTCCTGCTGGAGTTCTTCATTAGCGTTCTGAATGTCCGTCATCGTTACTTTGTTTAATGATTTTGATGTTCGTTAAAAAATCTTCTTTATGTGGGATTTGTATTAGCTCTCGTCTTTTGATTATGCCTGTTCAAGACAAACTCTAAACAGCAGACGGTAAGTAAAACCCACTGTTTCGTAGCGCAAACTTAGGAATTAAAATTGATTTTTCATATTTTTTAGTAATTTTTGTATTTAAAACAGTATAAAATGTACTTCTAAATACTCCAAATGGATTAAAATTACCTTGTTTGTGTTTTGTTTATTTAAGTTTTATAGTTTGTCAATTAGGTTCTGAATGAATCCCTGATTGATGGTGTAGATATATACTACAGCTGCTGGTATCGCCATTAAGGAACTGTCGAAACGATCAAGCATACCGCCATGACCAGGAAGAATGTTGCCGGAATCTTTGATTCCAAGCTTTCTTTTCAGCAATGATTCAACAAGGTCGCCCCATGTACCGAATACAACTACTATAAGAGCAAGTCCGCCCCATGCGATTCTGTCTATTGTCTCTGTTTCGGCTGAGATGAACGGACTGTAAGATGCTACAATCTGTGATGCCGCAATTGCTACTAATGCTCCGCCAATGGAACCCTCCCATGACTTTTTAGGAGATATTCGCGGGAATAGCCTGCGCTTTCCGAACAATGTACCGAAACAGTATGCGCCAGAATCGCTTGACCATAAAAATATGAATACTGAGAGTGTGAACACCGGAGTGAATGCTATGGATGATTCTGGTCCGTTGGCTCCCGGTACGGCAATGAATGCCAATGTGTTGAGCAGTGCGAAAGGCAATGCTATGTATAACTGCGACATCATTGTCAAGGCCCAGTTGCTGATTGAATTCTCACGGTCGAAATATAGCTCAGAAATAAACAAGTACATTATTGATATAAGATACGGAATGAATATTTCAGAACCGGTGATGTTGAGATTGAACCCCAAAACAGCCATGTAGAAATATACGGATGAAGCTGTTGTTATGAATCTGTTTACCTGCGTCTTGGCATTTTTGTTCATGATTGTGCAGAACTCCCATGTTGTCAATGCTGTTATTGCTGCAAAAAGCAGTGAATATGTTGTAGGTCCGTAGAGTATTCCTCCAACGAGAACCAGTACGAATATAGTACCGGTAACGCTTCTCAATATCAAATTCTTATTCAGTTTCATGGTATGTATTGGTTTTAGTCGAACAATCCTTTTTCCATCTGAGGTTTATTCTCTTTAGGAGCTGATTGAACGGCGTTTGTATCTGTTGTTCCTTTGCTTGTATCTGTATTTTCATCTGCTGCAGAGTTTGCTGTCTGCTTCATTTCTTCAGCTTTCTTAGCTTTCTCAATTACTGCATCTATTGCTTTTTGGCGAATGATGTCTGCATTTTCATCGTTATGATCGGACGACTCGTTGGCACTGTCTGATTCGCTCACCTGATTCAATGCCAGAATCTCTTCTGTGCGTGACACCCACGGACGCTTTCCGAATATGTTCTCAACGTCTTCAGCGAATATAACTTCTCTGTCAATAATCAACTGTGCCAATCTTTCATGGCCTTCACGATGTTCTGAAAGTATGGCTTTGGCACGGTCGTATTCCTTGGCGATGAGTTGCTTCACTTCAAGGTCTATCATCTGCGCTGTGTGCTCGCTGTATGGCTTGCTGAACGAGTATTCGTCATTGTTGTAGTAGCAGAGGTTTGGTAATGTTTCACCCATACCTGCGTATGCAATCATGCCGAATGCGCGCTTTGTGACTGTTTCCAGGTCGTTCATAGCACCTGTAGATATGCGTCCGATGCATATTTCTTCAGCAGCGCGTCCGCCGAGAGTAGCGCATATTTCGTCAAGCATCTCTTCTGTTGTTGTTATCTGTCGCTCTTCCGGCATATACCATGCTGCTCCAAGAGCGCGTCCGCGCGGTACGATTGTGACTTTGACAAGCGGATTTGCATACTGCAAGAACCATGAAATAGTGGCATGTCCTGCCTCGTGCAGTGCTATGGCGCGTTTTTCGCTTGAAGTAAGCAGTTTTGTTTTCTTTTCAAGACCGCCGATGATTCTGTCAACAGCATCAAGGAAGAACTGCTTTGTCACCCATTCGCTGTCGTGGCGTGCAGCTATGAGCGCAGCCTCGTTGCACACGTTTGCAATGTCTGCACCTGAGAATCCGGGCGTTTGTCGTGCAAGCATATCTACATCTACGCTCTCGTCTATCTTTACAGGGCGAAGATGGACATTGAATATCTCTTTTCGCTCGTTCAGGTCGGGTAGGTCAACGTGAATCTGACGGTCGAAACGTCCGGCGCGAAGGAGCGCTTTGTCAAGTATGTCGGCACGGTTTGTTGCAGCAAGTATTATGACACCGCTGTTTGTTCCGAATCCGTCCATTTCGGTGAGCAATTGGTTGAGAGTGTTTTCGCGCTCGTCATTACCGCTCATGTTTACGGATTTGCTTCTGGCACGGCCTATAGCGTCTATTTCGTCAATGAATATGATGCAAGGTGCTTTTGCCTTTGCTTGCTGGAAAAGGTCACGTACTCGCGATGCTCCTACACCTACGAACATTTCTACGAAGTCAGAACCTGAAAGTGAGAAGAACGGTACGTCTGCTTCTCCTGCAACAGCCTTTGCCAAGAGGGTTTTACCTGTTCCTGGAGGCCCTACAAGGAGTGCGCCCTTCGGTATTTTACCTCCGAGAGTGGTGTATTTGTCTGGTTTCTTCAAGAAATCTACAATTTCCTGTACTTCCTGCTTCGCGCCTTGTTGTCCTGCCACATCCTTGAATGTGATGCGTCCCTTGTTGTCCTTTGAATCTTTGTCAATGAGCTTGGCTTTAGACTTTCCGACGCTGAATATGCCTCCGTTGCCCATCATTCCGCCTCCCATGCGGCGCATGATGAATATCCATATAGCCACTATGATGATGAGCGGCGCTATGTTCCAAATGAGGTTTATGAACATGTCATCCTCTTTTTCATAGGCTATCTTGCCCTTGAAATTGCCTTTGTCCTGCTGCTGGTCGAGAAATTCTTCCACTTTGTCGATAGAGCCTATTTCTACTCTTACCGCCTTTTCGCCCGGCTTCTTGTCAACATTGCCGAATACGGCGCGCTCGTGTGCCTTGTCAACAAACATGTTGAGCGTTAGTTCATCCTTGTTGATTAGGACTCCGCTGGCATATCCGTTGCTGATGTATTCCTTGAACTGTGAATAATCTACAGTCTTGCTGGCAGAGTTGCTGTCGCCCCCGAATACCATAACAGCCAAACCGGCTATAAGAATGACGTACAGCCACGTGAAATTGAAACGTGGCTGTTTGTTATTTTGCTTTTCTGTATTTTCGTCCATATCTATGTTGTTGTCTATGTTATGTTTGCACTTTGTTATGGAGTATTTGACGTGGATTAATAAATATCTGCAATATCCGTAGTCTTAGCATCCTCCCAAAGGTGGTCTATGTCGTAGAACTCGCGTGCTTCGGGCAGGAATATGTGGACAATTACATCTACATAATCCATTGCAACCCAGAAGTTGTTGCGTGTGCCGTCAACAGCCGTAGGCTTTGTCTTGCAATGGTCTATCACATATTGTCTGACCGACTCGTAAATTGCTGATACCTGTGTTGGAGAACTGCCTTCGCAAATGACAATGTATTTGCAAATAGTGTCGTCAATCTCGCTGAGGTCTGCCACACGTATGTGCAGCCCTTTCTTTTCTTGAATACCTTCAATGATATTCTGTACTAATATCTCGTTTTCGTTCATATCTTAAATCAGTTTATTAATTTTATGCAAAGATAGGTCTTTTTCGTCAACAGAGAAAATAAGAGTCTTCTTTTTACTTTTTTTCAGACTTTAAGGCTGTTACAAAGTACTTTTGCTATACATATATAAAATGAATAAAAAGCTCTTTTGTTCTCTTCTCGTGTCATTGTTTTTATTTTCTTTCATTGTGACTTTTTCTGTTGCTTTTTATGTTGTTTGTCAGACAGGTGCTGTTTAACTAAATGTAACATTTATTCACATTCCAAATGGGCGCGGATTTTATATGATGTTGTTATATTGTTGATTTATAGCGGGTTATTTATTTGTGTGCTTTGTGCTTGTTTTATGACAAAAATATAGGGTTTTATATGAAATAGCAAGTGTTTGATATATAGTGGGTTAGTGGCGATTTGGCGCTTTTCCCTCTGGCTTTGTATGTTTAACACAGATTTTGTAAAAAATGACAGTTCGCGTATGTGTTTGTCGAATATATGTAAACATGTGATTTTAAGTCTTACGATTTGCTTTTTATGCGGCATTTTTTCATTTCAGCGCGCTGGAAAAATATTTTTGAGCCTGCGCAGATAAATTTCTGAGCCTGTGAAGTCTGTTTGGCAGTGCGCTGATTTTTCATTTTCACTGTGCTGAAATCAACATAAATTAACGAAAAACAGACTTTTGATGTTAAGAAATGATGCTGAAATACATTGTTGAAATGTGATAAACAATGTGATTTCCTTGTTTCCTGAGAATTGAATATTTCGTACCGGACTTAATGTCGGCTTCAAATACTCAATTCTCAGAGGACGTTTTTTTAACATTTCGGACATGGAAAAAGTGTCAGGAATCAGATGAATCGTAAGTGGCTGCTTGATGATTTGTTATGCGGGAGCGGGTATTTGGGCAATCGGGGATGTTTGGTAACTTCAAATGTAGAAAGCTGTGTTTTCGCTAAATTTTATAGTTCTGTATTAAAAGGTTTTGTTTTGCTCGGCTAAAATTCCGCTTTTTTATGTAGGCACATATTTTATTAATCAAGGATTTTTGCTTAAGTTTGCATCTTAAATCTCCCTGCTTTGAAGTGGTGAATGTAACAGGATGCTAATGTCAGGGACGTGAAACAGCAAAAAGAAGAATTGAACCTATGATAGTTTGTATAGCAGAGAAACCGAGTGTGGCGCGCGATATAGCCAATGTTATTGGTGCGACAAAGGCGCATGAAGGATATATGGAGGGCAATGGTTATCAGGTGACGTGGACTTTCGGGCATCTGTGCGAACTGAAGGAACCTCATGAATATACTCCGCGATGGAAAAGATGGGATGTGTGGGATTTGCCTATGATTCCGCCGCGTTATGGCATAAAGCTAAAGGAGGATGCTGGGGTAAAGAAGCAATTTGCTGTTATAGAGAAGCTGATGCAGAATGCTGACGGTATTATTAACTGCGGTGATGCTGGTCAGGAAGGAGAGCTGATTCAGCGGTGGGTGATGCAGAAGGCTGGAGCAAAGTGTCCGGTTAAGCGCCTTTGGATTTCAGCGCTTACAGAAGAGGCTATACGGGAAGGGTTCTCATCGCTGAAAGACCAGTCGGAATACCAGTCTCTTTACGAAGCCGGACTGAGCAGAGCTATCGGAGACTGGACTTTAGGAATGAATGCGACACGGCTTTATACGCTGAAATACGGTCAGAACAAGCAGGTGCTTTCGATAGGGCGTGTGCAGACTCCGACACTGGCGCTGATTGTACGCCGCCAGCAGGAAATAGAGAATTTTGTTCCCGAACAGTATTGGGTGCTTTCCACAATTTATAGGGACACTGTTTTTACAGCAACGAAAGGCAAGTTCACTTCGTTTCAGGAAGGTGAGCAATTCTTGGAAAAAGTAAAGAATTCGCCATTTGAAGTTACTGATGTTTCGGCAAAGAAAGGTACAGAGGCTCCTCCTCGTCTGTATGATTTGACTTCTTTGCAGGTGGATTGCAACAAAAAGTTAGGTTACTCAGCCGACCAGACTCTTCAGCTGATTCAGAGCCTTTACGAAAAGAAAATAACAACATATCCTCGCGTTGATACAACGTTCCTGAGCGATGACATCTATCCGAAATGTCCTAACATACTGATGGGAATAAGAGGATATGAACAGTTTACAGCGCCCCTGCACGGAAAGAAACTCCTGAAAAGCAAGAAAGTGTTTGATTCGTCAAAGGTGACTGACCACCATGCTATCATCCCTACAGGCGTGCCGGCAACAAATCTGACCGACATGGAACGCAATGTGTACGATCTTGTGACAAGAGCCTTCATTGCTGTATTCTATCCCGACTGCAAGTTCCTGACCACAACGGTGATGGGAAGAGCTGAAGACGTGGAGTTCAAGACTACGGGAAAGCAGATAACTGATAAAGGATGGCGTGTGATATATGCAAAAGATGTGTCAGCGGCTGATGATGAAGGCAAAAGTGCTGATGAGGAGAAAACATTGCCGCATTTTGAAAAAGGAGAGTCGGGGCCGCATACGCCTTCGCTTATGGAGAAATGGACTACTCCGCCTAAACCATATACGGAAGCAACACTGCTGAGAGCAATGGAAACAGCGGGAAAACTTGTTGATAACGAGGAACTAAGAGATGCTTTAAAAGAGAATGGCATTGGCAGACCTTCAACTCGTGCCGCAATTATTGAAACGCTCTTCAGACGACATTATATAAGAAAGGAAAGAAAGAATCTTATAGCTACTCCTACAGGAGTTGAACTCATAGGGCTTATTCGTGAGGATTTGCTGAAAAGTGCGGAGCTAACTGGCATTTGGGAAAAGAAACTGAGAGAAATAGAGCGTAAGAGTTACGATGCGCGCCAGTTTTTGGAAGAGCTTAAACAGATGGTTGAGGAAATAGTCAATGCCGTACGTTCCGATTATTCTAACCGTAGAATAACAATCGTGACAGGAGAGGATGAGAATAAAAAGGAGAAGACGACAAAGGGCCCTACGGATGGAAAAGGTGATTTGTCTTCTGAATCAAAGCCAAGAAAACCACGCACGCCAAAGACTGGAGCAGGCACAGTTTCTGAGAATATATCTCAGTCGAATCAGACTCCGGCAGTGAATAATAGTGTGGATGCAACGCGTATGGTAGCCGGTTTCCAACCGCGTGGCAAGGCTGTAAAGGTGGCTAATGAAATCAGGAGCAAGGACGAATGGATAGGACTGCCATGTCCTGAGTGCGGAGTCGGACATATAGTAAAGGGTAAAACTGCATACGGATGTTCAAGATGGAAAGAGGGATGCTCTTTCAGACGGCCATTGGATGAGGCTTGAGATAATGACTTTTCTGTTGTAAGGTATAATAAATGAACTTGTTTTTCGTTTAAATGAGAAATACAGAAAGCAAGACAAACGTGAAAACATTATATAAACTGAAATATCCACTGCTATGTTTGGGCGTTATGGTGCTCATGATTTCATGCAGTAATGAAAATATAGCCTTCAAAAAAGGTGAACAGAGTTATGCCATAGGAGAGTATTTTATGGCATCGGAACATTACAAGAAGTCATATTCGCGTACTCCGCCTAAAGAACGCGCCAAAAGGGGAGAAAGAGCTTTCAAGCTTGCTGAATGTTACAGGCGAATCAATTATACTCAGAAGGCTATGGCTGCATACCAGAATGCCGTAAGATATAATTATCCTGACAGTATGGCCTTGTTCCATTTGGCAAAGATGCAACTGAAGGCCGGTAATTACAAGGCTGCTGCTCAGAACTTCAAACTTTTTCTTGAGAAGGCACCAGATAACGAACTTGCACAAGCAGGACTTCTGTCATGCGAGTTAGGGCAGGAATGGAAAGCTAATCCCAACCTTTATAAAGTAAAAAAAGAAACTTTGTTCAACTCAAGGCGAACGGATTATTCGCCTGTTCTGATTGGAGATGAATCAGAGCAGCTTGTTATTTCTTCTACTCGCAATGATGCCAATGGAGATGAACTAAGTGGTATATCAGGCGTGAAGAACGGTGATTTCTTCATTTCTAAAAAAGATGAAAACGGAAAGTGGAAAAAGCCAGAGACAGTAGAGACAGAGGTTAATAGCGAATATGATGAGGGAGCTTGCTGCATATCGCCTGATGGCAAGACAATGTATTTCACAAGATGCAGCAGTGATCCCGATTATCCACGCTATGCTGAAATCTGGAAATCTCCTCGTTCTGACGCATCGTGGGGAAAGCCAAGCAAATGTGAAATATCAAAAGACACATTGTCGTCGTTCGCACATCCGGCTGTTTCGCCTGATGGCGAATGGCTGTATTTTGTCAGTGATATGCCAGGGGGGATAGGTGGGCTTGATATATGGCGCACAAGGATTATGGACTCTGGCTTTGGAGGTGTTGAGAATCTAGGCCGTCCGATAAATACTCAGGGCGATGAAATGTTCCCTACATTCCGTCCGACAGGTGATTTGTACTTTTCTTCTGATGGGCATCCAGGTATGGGAGGGCTTGACATTCTGAAGGCAACGCCTGATTCGCTGAAAGGATGGATTGTGGAGAATCAGCAGTATCCGTTGAATTCAAGCGCAGATGACTTCGGCATGACTTTTGAAGGACTGCATAATAGGGGATACTTTTCTTCGAGCAGAGGTGATGGAAAAGGATGGGAACATATCTTCAGTTTTGAACTTCCGGAGATATTGCAGACTGTGACGGGATGGCTATATGAGAAGGATGGCTATGAACTTCCGGAAGGAATGATTTATATGGTGGGCGATGATGGTACGAATGAGAAAATAAGTGTAAAGGGAGATGGCTCGTTTACAAAAATAATAAAACCAGGAGTGAAATATGTGCTTCTTGGAACTTGCAAGGGCTACCTTAATGTGAAGCAGGAAATAAGTGTGGAGCAGTCTGAAGAGAGTGAGGAATATACTCTTCAGTTCCCTTTGCCGCCTATAAATGTGCCAGTTCTGATAGATAACATATTCTATGAGTTTGATAAGGCAGACCTTACTCCTGAATCCACAGACGCTCTTGACAAACTTGTGGTGATGCTTAATGAAAATCCGAACATAACTATAGAATTGGCTGCACATTGTGACTATAAAGGCAATGACGCATACAACCAGCGACTATCTCAGAGGAGGGCTGAGTCTGTTGTGAATTACCTGATAGAGCATGGAATAAAGGAAGACAGACTCACTGCTGTTGGTTATGGTGAGAGCAGGCCTAAGGTGGTAACAAAGAAGATGACTGAAACTAATCAGTTTCTTGCGGAAAATGATACTCTAACAGAGGCTTTTATTCTTAAACTCAAGGAAAAAGAACAGGAGATATGTAACAGTCTGAACAGAAGAACTGAATTTAAGGTTCTCAGAACTACATACGGTACAACTTTAGAAGAATATAATCCTGACATGGATAATGAAGACGGTAATGCAAACTCAGATTCCGATGAAGTAACAGATTCGTCAGACGACTCTGAAGGCAAAAATCCAGATGAAACAGAAATGGGAGTATTCTTCAGTGCAGGAGAAGATGAGGATGATTCTGAGGATGGTGATGAAGATGAAGGCGGTTATATCTTCTGATGATTCAAGCCTTGTTATAAATTCCAAGAACAAAAATAAAACGAGGGTGAGCATTTAATCTTTTAATTCCCACCCTCGTTCTTTTATTACTGTATTCTGATTATTCTGTTGCTTCGGTAAAATTTTGTTCAGGATTTTCTAATTCAGCACCTGTCTCAACAATAGGATTATCGTTATGGTAATCCGTACTCTCTGGTACAGCGTAGTTTGTTGTGCTTTCTGTATTAATTGCTTCATCAACAGGTGCAGTGTCTGAATTGTCTTCCTGCTCCTTGTTTTCAAGATATTCAAAAATGAAATTTGAACTTTTTGCAGAAGGATATTGACTGCGTTTGTCAACATCTTGTCTGTTGCGAAGATGAGAAATGATGCGTTCGTAGCAGTCCATGCCGCTTGAAGCCTTTAAGCGAACTTTGAAACGTGTGTCCTTATACTGGAATTTATTTGTATCTGGTATTGGTACTACTCTCTTGAATATAATTGTTGCCTCATACCATCCGAATCGTTCTTCTGCAAGTTGTGATATTATAGAGCGTTTCTTGTCTGAAATAGCAGGAACAGGGCCATCGCCTTTATTCTCTTTGCGTAGTTGTTCTAGGTATTTGAATTCTTCAATACTCTTTGCTTCTGTCTTCAGAAACAGCACATAGTTGCTGTAGCTTACTTTCAGACGGAAAGGGTAGGTGTTGTTGGAATCAAGAAAGCTTTGAATTCGTTGAGCCACGCTTGAATCAATCTTAATTTCTCTAATAGTGGCAAGGAAAGACATTGCCTCATTTACATTATATGCGAGGACTTCGTGATCAAAATATCTGACGTATAAATTCATAGTTTAATGTGTTCTGTTTTTATCCTTTAACACGTTTGCCATAAATGATGTATTGGCAAACTTTCTTTTTACTCTGCAAAGATAATAATTACAAAATGAAAAAAATGAATAAGTAGTTATATTTTTCAAACGCATATTACATTTTCGGGTATATGACCACTGCGTATCCTCCATTCTGTTGGGTAAAGGTTATTCGCTCTGTTACCAATGTTTTTAGCAAATCCAAGCGGTGTGTCATTGTAGGTGAGAAGAATTATCCCCGTAGGAGTTTCTTGAGGCAAAACGATTGCTTCTGTGCGCAGGTATGCAATAGCCTGGGAATAGTCTATCTCTACGCTCTGAAAGGCTTT
>JAFTTD010000388.1 GCA_017466965.1 Bacteroidaceae bacterium | reverse complement strand
TTAGACACTGGAAGAGATACTTGACGCAGATAAGCACTGGCTTAACGAAGATATAAATGGTTGGGAAGATATGATGGCGAACCTGCGTGGAGCTAACCTGCGTGGTGCTGCCCTGTTTTATGCTGACCTGTGTTATGCTGACCTGCGTGGAGCTGACCTGCGTGGAGCTAACCTGCGTGGTGCTGCCCTGTGTTATGCTGACCTGCGTGGAGCTAAAAATCTCCCATATATTCCACTATCATGTCCGAGCTATGGTTCATTTATCGGTTGGAAGAAATGCAGAAATCATGGTGCAAACAATGACGAAGTAATTGTGAAATTAGAGATACCCGAAGATGCTATGCGCTCTTCTGCAACTGGTCGAAAATGTAGGGCAAGTAAAGCAATAGTGTTGGAGATACAAGATATAGAGGGAAATAAAATTGATAGTAAGGCATATTCAACGTATGAACAGAATCAAGACTTTGAATATATAGTGGGCGAGACCGTGGAACCGAGAGAACCTTTTGACGAAAACAGATATGAAGAGTGTGCAAGCGGAATACACTTCTTTATAGATAGGCAAGAAGCAGTAGATTATTAACGGGGGTGAGATATGACAAGAGAAGAAGCAATCAATGTGATGCGCAAATATACCGACACGGATAGCGGTATAGGTGAGGTTATAGCAGAAGCACATAAAATGGCAATCAAAGCATTAGAGCAAGAAAATGTTCCCGAAACAAATGTAGGGAACATGGATTATATAAGCAGACAGGCGGTTGAGGACGCTATCTATGATTATTCCAGAAGTTGTGATGTGAACTATGCACAGATAATGGAATTTATTGACAAGTTACCATCCGTCACGGCAGAGCCAAAGACAGGGCATTGGGTAATCTATGACGTTCATGGACATAAGGCTTGTAAATGTTCAGAATGTGATAAGGATGTTGGTTATCCATGTAATTATAAGTATTGCCCGTATTGTGGTCATTTTATGATTAAACCACAGGAAAGCGAGGAAAAGTGTAAGAATTGTGAGTATTACATCAATCCAGATTATACAAGATGTCATGAATGTAAAACAGAAAGTGAGGAATAAGAAATGATAACACTTTTATTTTGGTGTTTTTTAAATGGCTTTTTATTCCACTTTGATCCAGCTGCTATGGCAGAAGATACTAAAATAATTATACTCGTTATATGCATAGCAAGTGATTTAAATTTAATTACCACACTGCTAAACGGAAAGTGAGGATAAAGAATGAGTGGTAAATTATATAAAGATACACCTATTATGGGCTATCCGCAAAAGGAGCAAGAGCCAAAGACAGAACATTGCAAAGGTTGTAAATGGCGGAAAAATCGTGACGAAGTATTTAAGAGAGGTGTTAGCATGGAAAGTCTCTGCGCCTCTTGTTATGTGAGGAATAAGGAATGAAACTGTTAATCAATATACCTGAAGAGATATATGAAAGATTCGGGCATGAATATAGAGAAGAAAATTAAATAAGTAAACATATCAATGATATTATACTTGATGCATTTTGTAATGGTACACCACTTCCCAAAGGACACGGAAGAATATTGGATGAAAAAGATATTCTTGATACCGAAAATAATGATGGCGGTTGGTATGATCTTGTTGATATGCCTGAATATATTGCAGGGGTTAAAGCAATTATAGAAGCAGACAAGGCAGATTGAGGGGTGAGGATATGGATAAACAAGAAAAAAGAATTTTAATAATTTCAAATTTTACGTTAATTATTTTTGCTCTTATTTCAATACTTATTTTGAGTATTGGAGAACACAATTTTAATTCCAATATGGAACAAAGATTAGACAGAATTGAATCACAAGTTGAAGAGTTGCAATCAAGCATAAATGAAATGCAGGACGCAGTAATAGAGTTGCAGAGTTTCCATGATTGCAAAGTAGTTATTGATAAATAAGGAGGTATATAAATGACAAGAGAAGAAAAGGAAAGTTTATTAAGAGAAGCCGTAGATATATTGATTAAATTGGATAATCATTTAATGACTTCAAGAGATAATGCAGAGTTTTCACAATGGGTAGAAGATTTGATTGATAATTATTGTGAAGAACGAGAAACAGGTTGGACTCCCGTTAGCAAAGGGCTTCCTGAGTACACGGGTGATTATACCGTAACTGTTGGTATTAACTATGAGGGGGAAGGGATGCACACAGAGGTCAGAACGGCTTTGTATAATGTGGTTTTTAAAACATGGCAGGTTTATGAATCTGACAAGGCAATTATAGGTGATGTTATAGCATGGTGTGATGTTCAAGAGCCATATAAAGCAGATTGAGGGGTGAGAATATGATTCATTTGAATATGACTGTTGAGATTGATGTGTGTGCTGATGATAAGTGGAGAGACTGGGTTGAAAACGAAGTTCTGAGTAAGATAACAAGTGCAGTAGGTAATATGTTTGAATATCCACTATCAGTAAATGCAGAATTGGAAGATTTTAATATTGATGGCGATGATGATTGAGGGGTGAGGATATGACAGGTGAAGAGTACATGAATAATATCGGCAAAGTCAGACGGGAGATCCGTTTACTCATGGAGCAAATCGAACGGGATACAATACTCGCGTCAGGCGTTAAGGCTATCCGCTACGACCTTGACAAGGTACAGACTTCTCCGTCTGATCGGATGCCCGATATAGTCGCTACGATCACGATCACAACTGACAAGCTCTATAAACGGATTGAGGAGCTGCAACAGCTTGAAGAGTCCGCAAGGTCTTTACTCTTACAGCTCCGGGCAGAACATGAAAGGGTGCTTGTGATGAGATACTTTGATGAGATGTCCTGGGAGAACATTGCCGAGAAAATCGGCTACAATGACAAGTATATCTTCGAGTTAAAGGATCGGGCGTTGAACGAATTGACGCAGATTTTACAAAGTTCTGACTAAATCTGACTGTATCTGACTATAGAAATTTGATATCATTAAAATGACACGAAGTGTCAAAGAGGTATACTTCATAAAACCCTCAAACAGAGGAGTCGCTGATATGTATCGGCGGCTTCTTTGCGTATGATGCTATGAAAGATTATGCTGAAAGATTTTACAAGTCAAGGAAATGGCAAGCCGTAGCAAGGACGTATAAAAAGTCTGTGGGTGGTTTATGTGAAGTCTGCAAGTCAAAAGGATTAATCAAAGCCGGTGATATAGTGCATCACAAAGTACATATATCTCCTGACAATATTGATGATCCTGAAATAACGCTCAGTTGGGATAACTTACAGCTTGTTTGTCGTGATTGTCACGCTGCAATTCACTCGGGCAAACGTTATACAGTAGATAGTTTCGGGAGGGTGACGCCTCGTTGATCCCCCTGGTCGGGGAAAATGATAAAAACGCCGACGAC
>JAFTTD010000387.1 GCA_017466965.1 Bacteroidaceae bacterium | reverse complement strand
TCTGGGCAGCGCAGTACCCTCTTCGTATGTTAGTGCGTATGCAGAGATGTGCTGCACGCCTATTCGTGTAGCACGTTCAATGTCTTCTTTCCATGCGGACAAGTCTTCGTCTGGAAAGCCGAAAATCAAGTCGATGCTAATATTGCTGAATCCGCAGTCTTGCGCCCTTTTGACGGCGTTTTCGGCATCTGCACCGCTATGTCTCCGTCGGAGGAATTTCAGCCTGTCGTCATTGAATGACTGCACGCCCATGCTGAGTCTGTTCACGCCGGCGTCATGGATGGCAGTCAGGAACCCCCGGTTCATGTCGTCAGGATTCCCCTCTAAAGTTATTTCTGCATTTTCTGCGACAATGAAATTCCTGTCAATTACTTTCATTATTTTTTTTATGTGCGTGGTGTCCAATTGCGAAGGTGTGCCTCCGCCCCAATATATGCTCTCAATAACTTCGTCTTTCACATACTCTTTTCTCTTTTCAAGTTCCATGCAAACGGCATCGGCATATTCTTCTCTGAGTTCCAAGGATGTGGTAGAGAAGAAGTCGCAGTAAATGCATCTGCTTTTGCAAAAAGGAACGTGGATGTATATGCCAGCCATAAATTGATTATGAAATGATTTGGATTTTCATTGCAAATGTAATAAATAAACTTTGAAAACAGAAACAAGATATCAGTGAGCCCGCACTTAAAAATAAATGAGCCCTCATTTTTTTGTCAACGAGCCTGCGTTTTTATTTTGATGAGCCTGCGTTTGTGTTGTGCTGGCGTAACATTTATCTTTTAATTGCATACATTTTCGCTTCTTTGTTGTATCTTTGCATACATTATATAGATGTGTAAATGAAGTATTCTGTTATTATTCCGGTTTTTAATCGTCCAGACGAGGTGGAGGAGCTTCTTGATAGCCTTTCATCGCAGGATTATAAGGGCGATTTCGAAGTAGTGGTGGTGGAAGACGGTTCTTCTGTGCCATGTAAGGATGTTGTTTCCCGCTACTCTGGCAAACTTGACGTGAAGTATTTCGTTAAGCCGAATTCAGGACCGGGACCTTCAAGGAATTATGGTGTGGAGCGTGCCAGGGGAGAATATGTCATTATTCTTGATTCCGACTGCGTGCTTCCGGAAGGCTATTTGTCAGCAGTGGATGAGTCGTTGGGGCATGAGCCTGCTGATGCTTTTGGAGGCCCGGACTGTGCGCATGATTCTTTCACTCCGATTCAGAAGGCCATCAGTTACAGTATGACTTCGTTTTTCACGACAGGAGGTATTCGCGGAGGAAAGAAAAAGATGGACAAGTTCTATCCTCGCTCCTTCAATATGGGCGTGAGGAGAAAAGTGTATGAAGAGCTTGGAGGCTTTTCTCGGATGCGATTTGGCGAAGACATAGATTTCAGCATACGCATATTCAAGGGCAGGTATTCGTGCCGTCTTATACCCGAAGCGTGGGTTTGGCACAAGCGCCGGACTGATCTTGACAAGTTCTTCAAGCAGGTGTTCAATTCAGGAATAGCTCGAATAAACCTTCATAAGCGGCATCCGGGTTCCATGAAATTGGTTCATCTGTTGCCAATGTTGTTCACTGTTGGCGTAATAGGGCTTGTTGTAGCGGCGTTAGTCTTGCGTTTCGTGGGGAATGGAGGAGTTCCGTTTGGACATACCGTTATAGAGTGGTGGTTGGTGACGCTGATTCCTGTATTGTTGTATTGCCTGATGATATTCGTTGACTCCTCTGTGCAGAACCGGAGTATGGTTATAGGTTTCTTGTCTGTAGAAGCAGCTTTTGTCCAGCTATTCGGCTATGGTTTAGGCTTCATCAAGGCTTGGTGGGAGCGTTGCGTGTTGAATCGTGGCGAGTTCGCCGCATACGAAAAGAATTTCTATGACTGATGTTCCTGTTCAGAAGCTGAGTATTAAGGAATGGGCGGAGGAAGACCGTCCGCGTGAGAAACTGATGGAGCGCGGAGAGGAGGCCCTTACTAATGCGGAACTTCTTGCAATTCTTATTGGCTCCGGTACTCCGAAAAAATCAGCGGTGGAGCTAATGCAGGAAGTGCTGCGTACTTGTGACAACAAGCTTTCGCGATTGTCGCGTATGAGTGTGAAAGAACTCATGGAATTCAATGGCATAGGCGAGGCGAAAGCCATAACGCTAAAGGCAGCAGCTGAGATTGGACGCCGCAGGGCCGTTGAGAATGTTTCGGATGTAGAACGTTTTACAGATTCTACCCAAATATACGCATATATGCTTCCGATGATGCGCGATTTGCCTCATGAGGAGTGCTGGGTGCTGCTGCTGAACAATAATGCCCGTCTGATAAAGAAAGTAAGAATAAGCAGTGGAGGGCTGACGAACACCCTGGTTGATGTGAGGATGATAATGAAAGAGGCGATACTGGCTGATGCAACATTGATAGCGCTTGTGCATAATCATCCGTCAGGCTCTGCTCGTCCGAGCAACGACGACCATAGGCTTACAGATGCGGTGAACAAAGCGGCGCAGGCTATGAACATCAAGCTGATAGACCATGTTGTTGTGGCTGAGGAAGGCTATTACAGCTATTGTGATGAGGGCAGGCTTTGATGAGTGAGTGTTTTGACATTATAATGAAAAGATAATATGGCAGAAGAAATTACAAAATACACTATTGAGGAAAAAACAGTAGAAATGCTTAAAACAGTATTCGATCCTGAGATACCCGTAAATGTGTATGACCTTGGACTGATATACAAGATTGAGGTGACAGATGATTTTGAGATAAATGTTGATATGACTCTGACAGCTCCGAACTGTCCGGCGGCAGATTTCATAATTGAGGATATTCAGCAGAAACTGGACTCTATTCATGGTGTGAAGCAGACAAATGTCAATCTTGTGTTCGAGCCTGAATGGAACAAAGACATGATGAGTGAAGAAGCTAAACTTGACTTGGGCTTCATGTGATGCTTAAAGTCTTGCAATGATTTGACCTGTGCAAACTCAACCTTTAATATGAAGAATATTTATTTTATATCTGATGCGCATCTCGGTTCGCGAGCCTTGGAGCATAAACGAACTCATGAACGCCGGCTTGTGAATTTTCTTGATGCCATAAAGCATAAGGCTGAAGCTGTATATATGCTTGGGGATATGTTTGACTTCTGGTTTGAATACTCTGATGTGGTTCCCAAAGGATTTACAAGGTTTCTTGGTAAAGTCAGCGAACTTACGGACTTAGGCGTTGAAGTGCATTTCTTTCAAGGGAATCACGACCAATGGTGTGGTGACTATTTAGTGAAAGAGTGTGGAGTGATTTTGCATAAGGAACCATTGACATGCGAAATTTGTGGTAAG
>JAFTTD010000386.1 GCA_017466965.1 Bacteroidaceae bacterium | reverse complement strand
TCTGACGCTAAAGCGGCTGCCCATGCCGCCATAGGTAAAACTTACACTCCACAAGCTGCCAGTAGTAATGTAGCAGGCACCCCATCCCCTGCCGTCCCCGTCGCTGTGACCACTCGCCCCGGCAGCACCCCTTCCGTCAAATGGCAGGATCACAACTATATTCAGGATCAGATAAACCAGCGCAACCAGAAAGCCTATGCGGAGTCCGCCAAAAACGCCGACAACTCCGTGTTCGGCTCAATGCTCAAGGATGCTGTTGCGGCTGACGACAAAGCCAGAAAAGAAGCCGCGAAGCATGATAACTCTGCAGGTTGGGAGCAGCGCAAAGACCGCGCAAACGCCCCCAACCTTTCCGAAGTAGAAGAAGCCATAAGCGCATATCGTAACGCCGTTGATAAAGAAAGCAAGGTAAGCGGTACAAAGGAACTCGTCGAGAAGAATAATCCCGGGGAGGCCGCCTTACTTGGTTCTTATTTCGACGATGAAATATCAACCGCACAGCGAGAGCGCAATAACCTTGCGGATATACTGGCTGACTACGGTATTGCCACAAACGGCTCTCAGGTATACGCCGATGATTTCTACAAGAAATACTTTGACAGTTTTTCCGATGAAGCTAAAGCAAGTGGCGCTTCTACCGAAGTTGATGTAGGCCGCTTTTTCGGTGGCAATCTTAATTCGTTGCAAGGCAACGCGAACAAGTCCAAGCTTCTCAGTGCTGATGAAGCCCAGATGTACAACTACCTCGCAGAACTGGACAAAGCTAATGGCACCAATCGTGCCGATATTTACAGGCGCTATATGGACGGCGTTCTCAATCAGCGCCAGGGACAGCTCAGAGCCGACGAAATCCTTGCAATGGAAAGAGGCAACGGTCGAGGCTTACTCACTGGCGTTGAAGCCGTTAAAGCCGGTGCGTCCGGTTCTCTCAACGATCTGCTTGCCACCATCACCGGCAAAGTAAGCCAGCCCACCGCAAGCGAATATACTGCCGAAGCACTCAGAACCGACCTTACCGAACGTGGTAAAAACACTCTGCTTTTTGATGCAGCACAGTCCGTTGGCGGCATGGCTCCGGGTGTTGCCGCCGGTCTTATCCACCCATATCTGGGCGCAATAACCTTTGGCGCGACTTCCGGTGCAAGCGGATATCAGCAGAAGCTTGCAGAGGGTTGGAGCGAACAGGACGCCGTGGCTTACGGTGTTCTAACTGGCGCATCCGAAGTAGCACTCGGCAAGGTATTTGGTGGTATCCCCTCTCTTGGCGGTAAAGTTGGTGGCGTATTCGCCAAGCAGCTCCCCAAGCTGGATAACGCAATCACCCGTGCAATAAGAAGCGGTCTTGGCGAAGCAGTCTCCGAAGCCCGCGAAGAAGCTATTCAGACTTACATTGAGCCTGCAATAGTCTCGCTTATTAAGGGTGTTGACTTTGACGCTCCCGATGCCGAAGAAGTCATTTATAACGCTATCATTGGCGCAATTACTTCCGCAGGCATTGGCGCTCCCCGCACTGCAATAGATATTGCCCGTGGCGTTGCAGATAGTATGCAGAACCCCCTTGCTCCTGCAAGCCCTCAGAACGTCGATAACGCGCCCCAGACTTCGGGTAATGAAATTACACCCCCCACGGCACGAAACGCAGAACAGACGGCTTCTGGCGAGTTAAACTCGCAGGAGTTGCGAAATGCTGGCGGCAATGCTACAATATCCCCCAACAACAATGTAATGCGTGCTGTTGAGATGGCCGCGCTTAACGCAAGCCCCAGCGAAATTTTCAATGCGACTGGGCTTGTAAGGCTGGGTAACGGCAATCTCGTTGAACAAAGCACCGGAGAAGTTGTGTGGAGGGCTGATAATGGGAGCAAGGGAAACGTGGAAGGAAATAATGCTGTACAGCAAGCGGAAGGGCTGTCTGAAACCGGAACTGTTGACGATGACGGACGAGGAACTGTCGGCATACGTGGACAGGAAGATGGACAAAACAGAGCAACAGCACTCACAGCAGAGCAAAGACAAAGAGCTGCTGGAGAAATAGCGCCCTTTATAAGCTCCGATCCTGATTCAATGGCGGATTTATTCGTCGAGGAATACGGAAGCGAAGAAGCTTTTGCAGATGTGCTTATAGATGCATATTTAGACGGAGAGATAGCACTTGAGCAGTGGGTAGATGCCCTTGGCGAAACTGTTATAGATAGGGTCAAATCTGTTGTAGACAACATAACGCGAGCTACAGATACTACCGCGACTACTGCCACTTCATCCGCTCCCCCAAAAACCGTTCCCACTCAGAGCCGTTTCCTTGAACAGCTTTTCAATGAGGACGAACGCCAGATTGAGGGACTTACTGAGGAAGATTTCACCCATGAGCAGCGGCACGATGCGGCTGTCAATGCAGAGGCAGACCAGCGCATAAGCACAGACGGCGTTGCAAAGGTGCAGACTGAACTTAACAATAAGCCTGCTGACCAGTGGAACGATACTGACGTTGTTACCGCACAGAAGCTTCTTGACAGTGAAGTGAACGAGGCAAGAAACCTTGACGGTGAAGCTGCCGCCAAAGCATATACGGAAATCGCCAAGCTTGCCAAAGCCTACAGAGAGTCCGGTACAGAACAGGGTCGTGCAATGAGGCAGCGCAGAGGCTTTGATAACTCCGTCGCCGGTATTACTGCACTGGCTGCTGAGACTCTGTTTGGCGAAGGCGTAAACACTCGCAAGAAACTCAAGCCGCAGAGAAAGTCCGAGATAATGAATCAGGTAGCCGACCTTGCTACCCGATACAACAATATAGCCCAGGGTGACGTTGACGGTATTATCAATATGATAAAAGAAGTCAACGAGATTCGCGGCACAACCGGTCTGTTTTCCAAGGCAACCAGCAAAACAATGAATTGGGCGCTTGAGCAGGCTAAGACGTTCCCCGATGGCGAACAGTTCTTGTCCGAAGTTCTTGCGACTCAGATCAAGAGCATTGCCGGTGACTATGTAGCACCTTCTGTCAGCGACTCCGTGAAGTCTTATCGCTTCCTGAGCATGCTTTCAAAGATATCTACCGTCGCAAGAAACCTTGTCAGCAACGGTGTTCTCGACGGAATGGAGATGTTCTCCAATAACATCACTGTGCCCCTTGACGTTTTCCTGTCTCAGTTTACAGGGACTCGTTCAACAACCGTGGAGCGCGGCATATTGAGTTCCGAGGCTAAGCGCAAAGGCACTACCGAAGGCATGGTGCGTTCCATGATTCAGGTAGGTCTTGATGCAGACCTAAGCGACGCACCCACCAAGTACGACCAGAGAGCCGGACGTAACTTCAAGATGACCGGCAACTTTCTTGAGCGTTTCCTGTCCACTTGGGAAAAGTACGAGAACTATGCGCTCAAGACCACTGACGAAGCCGCAAAAGGCGGTATTGCCGCTGAGAAACAGCGCGGTATTGACGCACTGCTTGCAGCGGGCAAAGTGCAGGAAGGCGCACTGTCTGAGCGTGCTAAGAATGTTGCATTGGAAAGAACCTTGCAGAATGACACTCGGCTGTCTAATTTTGCTTTGAAAGCCAGAGATGCAGCAAATGATCTTCTCCATGTAGGCAGTGTTGGCGCTGGTGACTTGCTTATGCCTTTTGCAAAGATTCCTGCAAATGCTGTCAGCATGTCCGCCGCATACACGCCCGCCGGTGTGGTTTCTTCGGCTGCCAAGCTCGTTGACGTGCTTAAAGCCGCAAAAGACGGTACTCTTACAGCAGACCAGCAGGCAGAATTTGTGCAGAGCTTTGGTCGTGCTTTGACCGGCGCAGGGCTCACCGCCGTCTCCACGTTCCTCGGTGTTGCAGGCGTAATCAAAGCCGTTGACGATGAGGACAAGGACAAGGCGGCTGCTGAGAAGTCCGCAGGCCAGAGCGGCGTTCAGATTAACCTTGATGCTTTTGGGCGTATGCTCAATGGTGAAAGCGCTGACTGGAAGGCCGGAGACAAGCTTCTTAATGTTGGCTTCCTACAGCCCATAAACGCAAACCTTACAATGGGTCTGGCGCTTGCAGACGCTTACAACTCCGATGAAGAAATAACGCTTAAAACAGCCGCCGAATTTAATGCGGAAGCTTTGGCGGAGTCTATCCTTGACTTCCCTGCTGTTTCGCAGATAAAGAATATGGCTGATAACTTCAAGTATTCCGACGAGGAAGAAATCCTCGGTAAGGCTAAAGACGCGGCACTTGGCTTTGCTGGTGACGTTGCTGGTAGCTTTGTCCCCAATGCTTTGCGAGGCATCGCCGCTGGCACTGATCCTTACATAAGAGATATTTACTCCGGTGAAACTACCGTTGAGCAGACCATGGACAATATCAAGGCCGGTATTCCCGACTTGAGGGAAACCCTGCCTGTTGCCACTGACTCTTGGGGCAATCCCAAAATGCAGATGGCGGGTCCGGGCTTGAACTTCCTGAACCAGAATATTCTCCCCGGTGCTGTGAATGTATATCAGCCTAATGCGATGATGCCGGAGCTTGAACGGCTTACCGAAGCAGGCATAACCGGACTTTATCCCGACAGAAGTGCCCCCGGCAAAATCAGCGATACTGAGCTTAGCTATGAGGATAAGCAGCAGTATCTAAAGGTAGCCAATTCGCTGGAAAACAAGCTTTATAACGAAGCTGTCAACTCCGGCTTCTATAAGGGCTTAACCGACGAACAGAAGGGTGAGTGGCTGAGAGACATTCAGTCTTATGCAGAATCCGCAGCAGACACAGCGTTCTGCGAAAGCAAGGGCATAAAGACTGACAAGCCAAGCGATACTGAAAAGCTGTTGCAGGGCGTTGATAAGCCCGGCACGTCCAACGACGTTCCGGCACTTAAAGAAGAAAACGTGCTTGAGTATCTGCTATTCAGCTCTCAGTTTAGCAAGCTTACCGGCAAAGGTGATTATTCCGGCGTTGATGCCTTACTGGCGAACCTTGACCGTTTCGACGAGAACACTAAAGACGTAATAAACAACAAAGATTTTTCAAATCTTGGTGATCTGTTAGCGTTCAAAGATGCGGGCTCAAATGCCGAAACGTATTACACCATCAAAGATTCCATTGGAGAAAAACAGTGGGAAATGGATGTAAACAGCCCAACAGGAAGCCATGTAAGAATGGGCGGTCTTGCAAACGCAGACATTCCCGTCGAAGAAAAAGACAAGCTTGTTAACACTGGAGCTTTCGACCTCTCCAAGACTGGCAAAGCCACTTATGAAATACTTCGCAACTATAATCTTTCCCCTGAACTGGCATCCACCTTTTTCGATTATGCTGACTGGACACAGAACGCGGGAAAAGAGGCGGAGTCCAACGGAACTCTGACGGCTTATGAAACGGCTACAGCACTAAGCAAAATCCCCGGGCTTGACAACAATACCAGAAGCCGTATATTCAATGACTTTAAGGCCGCGTTCCAAACTACCGGAAATGATTATGGAGCTTGGAACAAAAACAACTACACAACAGCCCTTAACAGATCAACAAATTACGGTCGACGCGTCGGAAATAATGAAGCCTTGGAAGCCCTTCTTGCAGCCGCAGGCATAAAATAAAGAAAAGAGAGGCTAAATGCCTCTCTTTTCTGTTTAGCTTTATAATCCCTGCTTTTCCGCGAACGCCTTTGCACGTTTCTCGGCGGCAATCTTTATCGCGGCTTCACAGTTCGGTGCAAATACGCCACCATATCCTGAGCCGTCCCGTCTGACGTAAAAGTCGGTATAGATGCTGCTGGGCTTTTCAATCAGCTTAATTTTAGCCACTGAGCCCTCAGAGTTGAATGATATGTCCCAATAAGGCAAAAGCGTTTCTTCGGCGTTCTCAAAGACTTCTATCCGCGCCCGTTCGTCTTCGTCACGGATGCCTGCCGAATACTTCTTGGCAATCTTATGGGCAAGCGCCTCGTCGGTGGTTGCTGTGATTATCTGGTAGTCACTGTATATGCCGCGGGTAATGACGTAAACTTTCATCATGCCACCTCCTGTCTGAGTAGCACATTCTGTGTACCGACCATAATCCACGAGCCGTCTTCCAAGTAAAGCTTAATCATTCCGGAGTTTATCGTCATCCAATCATCTACAACCACCTCAACAAGCTCTCCGTCAGGTGTGGTAAACGTTGCTGTTTTCTTTAAACGTGCGTTGTCTTCTGCTCCACATGCAGACATGGCAACGCATACAAAGCACAGCAGCAAAGCGGCTATTATTCTTTTGATTACTTTCATTCTGCAACACCTTTCTTTATCATATCCTCAAGAAACTCCTGAGCGCTCTGGAAGCCTTTTTCACGCATCTTGTCTTTGACCATATCGTAAGCCTTATCGTCCAGCCGAACGAGCAATGCGTTGCTTTTCGCGCGTTTAACTTTATGATTCTTACGCGGTGCTTTTCCAAAGGCTTCCCGGAGCTTTCTTTCTGCCTCCGGAAGCAAGCGGACACCGTATTTTTCTGGATGGTTTACTATGCTCTGAACCATCTTGGAGTATGACGGATAGTCCTTGCGGAGCAAATCAATCATCGTGTTATTATCTATGCCGTGTTTTTTGCGGAATTTATTATAATCCATGCTTCCCCCTACTGCTTTATTCTGCTTATAGGCTCATGCCCCATGTATTCATCCACGGACATTCCCAAAGCATCAGCAAGGCTCTCGCACACCCAGTAGCGCACATCAAGGCTTTTATCACGCTCAAGGCGGTGAATAGTATTGATGTTGACGCCTGACAGTTCGGAAAGCTGCTGGAGCGTTAAGTTTTGGGACTGTCTGGCATTACGGGCGGCAGAGCCATATGAAGCATACGGTGAATAGTAGTTAATATAATCAAAACGTTCCATGCGTCTCCTTTCCGTTTACTCTACCAAGTCGTTTCTGGATTTATAGAACTTGCATTTGCCTTCTTTGGCACACAGCAGCTCAACCAAGGCTTCACAGCCGTTGAAGTATTTGCCAGGACGGTTCGCTACGCAATCCTCAAACTCCGGCGGCACTGTCAAGCGTTCCGGGCGTCCACGGTTACGGCTCAAGCAGCCACAAGACTTGTTGTTGCCGTTGCGAAGCTGCCCAGCGGGGAAAATGATTTCTTCACCGCAATCGCATTTGCAACGCCACAGAACATTGCCTCTTTCGTCCCGGTTCTCTAACGGCTCAATGGCTACCAGCATACCGAAGCGCATACCGGCTATATCTATTGCGTTTTTAATGACACCCGCCTCCCTGAACTTCACCGCCGCAAGCAGCATATCCGGCAGCATCAATCCAGCTATCTTCCTTATTTCTGCCCGTCGCTATTCTGGCAACCTTAAACAGAACCATCATGGCGGCAACATCCTTGGGACTTATGCAGCAGTATACGGTAGGATCATCGTTATTTATAATCCGTGAAGCTCTGAGGTAATCCGTCCACAAGTCTGCTATGGCCTTAAAGCTGTATTCGGGTGAACTATAATCTGCTTCACGGCTCTTGCAAACACATTCCTTTGCGGCGTTCAGGATTTCTTCTCTGGTCATTCTTCGTCTCCTTTTATATAAACTCGGTAGCCCTCTTCAAGCTGCGCCTGTCGAAGCTGCTTGAAATTCACGTAACCACGACGGACGGAATCAAAGAAATAGTCCATTTCAGCCAAGAGCTACTTAATCTCGTCATTGGGGGCATCGTGCTTATCCTTGAGCACATGGACAAGTGCTGTAAGCATCATTTCAGCCCCGAAGGCGCGGGCGTCATATACGTCTTTTTTACTTACTGGGACTTTGTTAGGGTTGGTTTTCTTTTTCTTAGGCATTTATTTCCGCCTCCTCCATTCGACAATCAGCGCTATCATATAGGCTATTGCCATAAGCGCTGTCAGAATCTTTTCACCGGTGCTCATTGTCTACCTCCGAAGGCGGTTGCGGTAAAGCAGCCCAGTATACAACATCAGCAAATTTTATCCATGCTCCATCCACAAACCACGTCATTCTTGTTCTCAACCGCCCATCCTCACTCTTTATAGCAATAAGATAAAGCCCGTCTTTTTTGGGCAAGCTTGCTTCTGCGCTGTGCCAGAACTCTTGCGCGCATTCATCAAGTGTTTTATGAACCAGTCTGAAAGCAATATACATACCTTGCTCTGCGTTAGTGGGTCTATACTGTTTAATAATCTCCGGCACCTTGCTTTTTAGTATAGAAACTTTTTTGTGGGCAACTCTTAACTCTATCGCACCCATCATTCACCCTCCTTTGGCGGCATAATAGCCAGTCGCCCTTCAGCTTCGGCTTGAAGCAGTCTGATGATATGCGCCTGAACCTTACGAGCCCTGCGATATCCATGAAAGTCTACAAGTTCTTTCATATAGTAGATGCAGACATCAGCAATTTCCTCGCCGCCCACGGTTGTTCACTCACAGGAATCCACTTCCCGACATTTGTGTCGGTAACATCGGCAAATGTTACGCCGTGGGCTATGAGATGGTCTGCAAGGCTTTCCGCCTCGCATAAACTACAAGGTCTAACATCATCAACAGTAAAAGGGCAAGCACCAATATCACAAGGGTCACGGCGGCTCTTTATAATCTCAATAAGTTTATCTTTCATGTTTCTTTCCTTTCTCCCCCAACAATGAAAGCTTGCTTGTAATGCAATCAATTGCGTATTTATACACAGCAAGAAAAGAACTCGGATTATATCCGCCCATAGCTTTAATCATTTTTTCATCTGCGCGATATAATCTTGCAGTCTCGCTATATATAATTCTTCGCAAAACGTTACAGTCCATAGCATCTATGGTGGGCTGTTCGTCAAGCCATTCCTGTACATCATCAGTGCGGCAATGGTCGGAATAGTAAGTGTTGATAAAATTTACATCGGCTTTGTCAGCATCAATCAGTCGCATCTGTTCTCCTTTCTCCGTCAATATCCCTCATGGCAATAGCCGTCATAAGCAACATCCTTACCCCAAAAATGGCAGTGTACAACAGTTCCATAAGGGCTTGACATACGCTCAGACTGCTTGCACTTGTAACACCTGACCACTTCCACAGCATCAACAGCAGGCGCGGCTTTAACTTTCCGCATCGCCTTATCTTTAGAAATATAGCCGTAGCCGTCACAGTGTCCGCAGTGGTTATGCAAATTTTCAAGCTGTTCCAACAGCGTAGCTCTATCTATCAAGTCAGCCATTGCCTCGCCCCTCCTTCAGCTTCCGGTTCTCCTCTACCAGCCTCGCATTGACTTCGCGCAAGGCTTCGTTTATTTTGGTAAGCCGGATAAGGTCGGCTTCTTTTTCAGCGAGCAAACGCTCGGTAAAATAGTCGGTGTTTCTTTCAATGTCACACATGTCTTGCTCCTTTCTATTCTTCTGGGAATCTTCGCTTGGTTACAGCCATGGGAAACTCCTCAATTTCAGATGCCCATACAGCCTTGGCACCGCATCGTTCAAACGCCAGAGGGAAGCCGCCGATGCCATCGAACAGGCTTGCCATCGTTATATCGCGTTCATACTGAGCGCAGATTCTACGCGCCATCCACTGCCAGAACGGCAGAGCTATGGAATTACCCAGGGCTTTGTATCTGGGCGAGTCAGCCTCTTTGTGCTTCTTGCCCTTGGAATCTACCCACTCTCCGATGTCTGTCCAACCATCAGGAAACCCTTGTAGTCGTTCACATTCCGAAGGCGTGAGGCGGCGAACTATGTGCTTTTCATTTATCAAGGTTTCAGTACCCCCCCATAATCTCATAATCTCCTCCGCTTGCGCGAAGAGTGCCCACGCCCTCCGCGTATTGGGCAAAGCTCGTTTGCATAAATGCATTTACTCTATCACGCATGGCAATCTTTGCCCTCCTTGCGCTGTGTTGAGTGTCGGACTGATACCTCTGTACACCCTTGGTTCTCCATCTGGGCTGCGGGGTTCAAAGCATATCTCGTCACAATCGGTGGGTCTTTGTAGTCTCTCGCCTGTAGAGTTGCTGCTCGTTCCACATTGATTTGCATATAGTCTCCCGTGGTCGCGCTCACAGCTCTCTCTCTCTCTCTCTCTCAAACGTTCAACAACACAAGGGACATGGTCTGCATCCGTTGCAGCCGAATTGAGGTTCTTGGTAACAACCCCCGTTACAGTTTGGTTATAGAGGTCTTCACCGATTGCGCCCGCAGCGCCGTCTCCAACTGTTCCGGCAATGCCTTGCCCCTCTTTGCTGCGCGGTTCAGGATACCTTGACAGGCCTTTGCGCTCAAAGAGTATTTCGGGTGCGGAGAGACCTCCAAAATCTGCGACAAGCGCGATGCGTTTTCTTCTCTGGGGTACTCCCCAAAACTGTGCATCGTGTACTCGCCAAGCAACGCTCCATCTGCCCATGTCATCGTAGAGGCATCCTGATTTGCTCCACTTGCCCTTGTCAGGCATAGGCACATCGGGAGCTTCTGGCTTTGCGATGCGGACGATTTCGGTGAGGACAACTTGGAAGTCTTTGCCTCCGTTACTGCTGAATGCTCCGGGGACATTTTCCCAGACCATATACCGAGGTCGCAGAAGTTCATCTGCTCTCCCATGTTCTCTGTCATGCTGCCTCATCTCCTTTACAATTCGTATCTGCTCCATGAATAAGCCGGAGCGTTCTCCATCAAGCCCGGCTCTCTTACCTGCCACACTGAGGTCTTGGCAAGGTGAGCCGCCTGTTATCACATCTACCACCGGCACTGTGTAACCGGATAATTTTGTGATGTCACCGAGGTGCTTCATCCCGCCTCCTCCATCACCATCTTGCAGGCACGTTCCTCGGCTTTATCGGCGTCGTACTTGCCCTTGAGTAACGCCGCGCCAGCCAGAAGCGCATCTTCACGGGCTGTGCCCTTATGCTCTGCGGAATTGGCAAGAGCTAAGAGCTCATCACGGTACACGAGGTACTTGTTGGCTTTATACATTGCTTTCATCTGCACCATCCTTTACGGGCTTGATGATTGCGGTAAACACTTCTTCGTGGTAGCAAGCGGGGACGTTCCCCATAATGTCCAGTGCGGCCTGCAGCCTCATAACAAACTTGGAAACCTTTGAGGGTGAAAGCTCCGTTTCGGTAAGTATCTTGATTATGGCGGCTGTAACAGCTTTGTACTCAGTCATGTTTTTTCTCCCTTCCCAGTACCCGGTTCCAAAGCCGGGCTTTTTTTATCTGCTTATAGCGTTCGACCGCCTTGGCGTTGCCGAATATGCCTATAAGCTGCTCAAGCATGATGTAAACATCTGCCATTTCTTCCGCAACGCCTTCGTGGACGTCTTTGCCTCGGATATGCTTGCAAAGCTCCTTTTGCAGCTCGGACATTTCCTCAATGGCCACTGTGATCTGGAGCCGTTCCCCGTAAACTGCAAGGGCGCGTTCGTAGAGCACGTCACTGTCTACGGCTTCAAGGTTCTGTGATTCTTCCTGCAAGTCATAAAACACGATCGCGGTAACAATGCCGATTGCAATACCGCCTAATGCGGCAAATAAGTATTCCATTATCACATTTTCCTTCCGAGACTGATAAAAATTTTTCTTGCTTCTTCGCGTTCGTTGTCTGCTTGTTTTTCAACCTTGTTGATGTCTTCCTGAACGTGCTTTATTAATGCGCTTAAAGCTTCAGCGTCTTTTACTCTTGCCTTTTGCTTATTAGCTTTAATCAGGAACACTTTGTATTTCAGCGTATCAATGAAAGAGAACCTAAACTTTTCCGTGTGAGAGTAATGCCAATTAGTGTCTTTCTCGTAGTCAGCTCCGCATTTTCCAAGGTTCCACCTGTCTGGATTCAAGTTGTAGAAACTTACGAACGTACGGAATTTAATCTTGGCTGCTCTGCCTATCAGCGAATGCCATTCCTTGATAAAATTCCAAATGCTGGCAATCACCCAATATGTTATTCCGATTGCAGCGAGCAAGCATATAAACCCAAGTACAACTTTCATTACATCTTCCTTCTTGCGTATTCAGCCATAAGCATAGCTTCTGCCATGCCGTCGTTATCTTTCCTGCAACGTTCAGTTGGAAGCAAAGACACATGAGGAAACAGCCTCTTGCAAACTGCGATACTCGTGTTTTTGTCCGAAGTGACCGAAAATTCCTTCTTCCATTTCTGAGGCCGTATAAGCTCGTATGGGACGTCGTAAGCTTCAAGGGTACCCAGTGTCCACCCAAACCCCTTGCCGAAGTTAAACATGCTCGTAACGCCCTGTCCTGGCATTGCAGACACACTCTCCACGGCACAAACGATATTTCCCCTGTATGTCTCGACAAGATTCCGCAGGATGAATCTGTAGCCGGACTCACTGAATGGCATTACAGTTCCCGTGATCTGAGCGTCGTTTACCTCGATGTAAGCGAGAGCCCCTGACTTGCCGGGGTCAATGCCGATGTAGCATCTTCGCTTTAAGTTTTCTTCGTGAATCATGTAAGCCTCCAATTCTCGCTTGGGGATTCAAAGCAAAAGCCGTTTTTAGACCGCTCGTAGATGCGGGAGCCGACAGCCTCGTCTAAGTCCATGACGGCCTCAATACTGCGCTCGCCGCTGATGATGGTTCGTAAGCGCTGATTGTACCGGCTGTTAAGCAGCTCAAAAGCCACGTTCAAGTCTCCGTCTGTAGGCTTGCCCTTGAGGAAATCGTCGATGTAAAGCACATCAACGCGCTTGAGCTCGTCCATCCGGTCGAAGTACGCCTTGTTATCGTTCACAAGGGCTTTGAGCTCTCTGACCTCATCACGCCAGAGCATGTACCGGCAGTTCACACCGCGCTTTATAAGCTCCCCCACGATTGCTGTGCAAATATGGGTCTTGCCGGAACCAGGGCGGCCAATGATGATGAACCACTCGTTTTCAGCGTTCAGCACATAGCGCATTGCAGCGGCTTTAATGGCTTTAAGCCGTGGGTTCGTCGTCTGGTAAGACTCGAAGGTGTAGCGGCTCATAACGTCAGCCAAGCCGCTACGCTCAATACGTGCCTTGTTTCTGCGCTCCGTAGCACAAGGGCACTCTTCAACGTGAAGCTCAAACTTGCCGGGAATGCGGCTCACAATCTGCCCGGAGTCGTGACAGCGTTCGCACTGGTACTTAGGAGTACTTAATGCCCCATTCACGGCTGCTCTGCGCCGCTGTTCCAGCAGAATCGCTTCGTACTCCGTTGTTGGTTTCAGCATTGCCGTCTCTCCTTTCCCAAGTTCTCACGGCAGCCCGCCAGTCTTTCATAGGGGTTTTGCCAACAAGCCAGCCTTTGGAAGCGTAGAAGTCGATGAACGATTGAGGGTCAACAGGAGAGTTTCGTTCGAGAACATAAGCCTGAACTTCTTCGAGAGAAGGAGGAGCAAAACGCGCAGGCGTTTTTTTATAACATTCGTTCTCTTTCTCTTTCTTATTCTCTTTCTTGCTCTCTTTCTCGTTCTCTTTCTTGCTTTCGATTTCCCCTTGCTTCACGTTTGCTTCCGTTTTGCTTTCGGTTTGCTTACCGTTTGCTTCGGGTTTGCTTTCATTTTGCTTTCGGTTTGCTTCCGATTTTTTGGCGATTCCACCGGCTTTTCCGTTGATTGCTTTACGCCTGCTTGCATCAAGATTTGGCTTTATAAGTTCCAATGCCAATGCTGCTGCCTCGGGCAATTTATCAATATCGGGCTCTGTGCCGTAAAGGGCATAGGCGCAGATTATGTCATACACCTGAGCCCTTACGGATGCAGCCTTGATGCGTGAAACAGCCTTATAAAAACTTTCGTAGAAAGTAAACTGTGTGCGTTCCACCTCATCACCGCTTTCTTAGAAGGGGAGCTTTTCGTCGTCGTCCAGCTCGGTAAATTCGGCCTGAGCCTCGGAATAGTCTGCTTCATTGGCGACGTTACCGGCACCGGCGGTACGTTCCTTGTAGGTTTCAGAGTCACGGATGCGGTTCTGAATCCATTCGGGAAGAATAGCCATCTTTTCAAGGGGATCATCGTCCAGGTCAAAGATAATCTTGTCTCTGGTAGTGGAGACGGCACCGAAGCCCTTGGGCAGCTTCATAATGCCGTTTACGTCGGCGTAAGTATTGCCGTTGCGCTCGTTGTGGACGATACTAAGCAGGCAAGGAGCGCCAACGATATTGGTAAGGTTAAAGCCCCTGAGTTCGTCTTCGGTAAAGGGCTTA
>JAFTTD010000385.1 GCA_017466965.1 Bacteroidaceae bacterium | reverse complement strand
TTTGAGCTTTAGTTGTTAAAGCCTTCATAATAGGTGGCTGAATAACAGGAACCAACGCCATATATGAATATGCAGCGACAGCAATTGCACCTAATAACTCAGGCGCAAGTTTAGATGTTACGAAAATTGATGTAGGACCATCTGCGCCACCAATAATACCTAAAGAAGCAGCTTCCTTAAGCGTGAAGCCCATCAACACTGCACATAGAAGCACTGTAAAAATACCCAACTGCGCTGCAGCTCCGAATATAGACAAACGCAAGTTACGGAGCATTGGTCCGAAGTCTGTGAGTGCTCCCACTCCCATAAAAATTACAGGAGGAAGAAAACCAGTCTTGATAAGCATGTAATACAAGAAGTTCATCAATCCAAGTTCATGAGCTATAGCAGGCAAAGACATTTCCCATATATTATAGACTTTTCCGTCTTTAATAATTTCTCCTGTCTCTGTAGCCTGCAGCACCCCCATGTCACCTCCAGGGAAATTTGCTATAAGAACTCCGAATGCTATAGGCACCAGCAATAATGGTTCATAATGCTTCACTATACCTAAATACAGCAAAACAAATGCTATGACATACATTATGAGGTATGACGGATCAGCAATCAAATTGCTGAATGCTGTCATTTCGTATAAGTTATTAAATATATCTCCCATCGATTATCCAATTTTCATTATTACATCATCTTCTTCAACTGTATCACCTGCATTCACAAGAATTGCTGCAATCACACCGTCTTTGTCAGCTCGTATGGCATTATATGTCTTCATTGCCTCAATATACGCTATGACATCACCTTCCTTGACTGCATCTCCTACTTTCTTAGGTGCTTCAGAATTATCTTTTGTAAGGAAGAATTTACCTTCAAGCGGAGCTATAACATCAATGCCCTCTCCAGCCTGTATTTGTGAAGGTGCATTTGTAGAAGCTGTTGATGCCGGAACATCATCTCCATAGGCGATTTCAACTTTATAGTTTTGTCCGTTCACATTTACAGTGATGCTGTCAGGCATAGCGCCTTGACCCTTTGGTGCATTCTTCTCAGACTTTCGGTTAGCAAGGTCAGCCTCAAAATCAGCCTTTGCCTTTCCGCTCTTATAAGCTTCATACTGTGATGGATGCATTGAGTATTCGAAGAGTTCTTCATTATCTTCTCCGAGTTCCCATCCTTTTTCTTCCATCTTCTTCTTATAGTCTTCCAAATCGTCTGGATAGTAAGTTTGCGGATCTTCTGTTTCAAACTTACGACCTTGTGCCTTAGCCAAGGCAACAATTTCACTGTCAACTTCACCTGGCAGCTTGCCGCTCTTTCCAAGAATCATGTCCCAAATGTTGTCCGCAATCATAGACCAGCGCTCTTTTCCTTTTTCCATCTGGATAACGTTCATCAGAGCGAGGTTTTTCACATACTGAGAGAATGGTGTTACCAATGTTGGGTATCCAACTTTTGGCCATACATATGCAACTTCATCAAAAAGCTTCACAAGAAGTTGGTCTGTTGTTAATTCAGGCTGATTGTTCTTCACCTTCCACTTATTAAGCGACTTGAGGTTGTCTTCAAGGTCAGTCATCAGCGACCCCATCATACCTCCAGGCAATCCTGGCTTAATAAGAAGAGAGTTGTTCAGATGATTAAGTGCCGGAATATAATATCCGAGGAAGTCATCCATCATTTCCTGAATTTGCGTACGCACTTCCATATATGCTTCCATGTTGATTTCCTTAACCTTGAAACCAGCATCCTTCAACATTTCCTGAACAGCAATGATGTCTGCATGGCCTGTACCCCATGCAAGTGGCGCAACAGCTGTATCAACATAATCACATCCATTCTTACATACCTCCAGAATTGAAGCCATATTGAATCCAGGACCTGCATGAGAATGATACTGGATAACAATGTCCTTCTTGATAGCTTTGATTCCGGCTGTTATTTTTCCAAGTGAATCAGGGCGTCCAATACCAGCCATATCCTTCAAACAGATTTCATCCGCACCAGCTTCAATGAACTTCTTAGCCAAATTAACATAATATTCAACAGTATGAATTGGCGAATGAGTGATACACAATGCCGCTTGAGCTATCATGCCTGCATCCTTCGCGTATTTAATTGAAGGAATAACGTTGCGCTCATCATTAAGACCGCAGAATATTCTTGTTATGTCTGTACCCTGCGCTTTCTTTACTTTATAAAACAACTGACGCAAATCTTTCGGACATGGACTCATACGCAGAGCGTTCAAAGCTCTGTCCAACATGTGCGTCTGTATTCCTGCTTCATGGAAAGGCTTTGTCCATTCACGCACAGCCTTATTAGGATTCTCTCCAAACAGCAAGTTAACCTGTTCAAAACCGCCTCCATTCGTTTCAACACGGTCAAAGCATCCCATCTTGATTATTGCAGGAGCAACCTTCAACAACTGATCTACACGAGGCTGATATTTACCAGCACTCTGCCACATGTCACGAAAAACTAAACTGAATTTTACTTCTTTATTGTTCATACTTTATATCTATGTTTATTCTTTATTCCTTTATATTTTCTTTATACTTTTCACCTTGCCTTTTCCGCCGGTAATCTGGCTGACAGCCGCAACTATTATTGCTTTTGTTGTTGTGTCAACAGTCACAGCCGGAGTTTTTGCAACAGATTTAACATTCACTTGCTCTTCTGGCGCATACTTGTTTACAAGAAAAACCAGAAGTTTGCCAAGATTGATTACAATCATAAGAATGAAAAATACTGTAATCATTCCTATGGCTAATAATTTCAGTGCTTCAGATATAATACTTGAATCTACCATAATTATATAATGTGTTTATTAATAATTCCAAACAAGTCTTGACAATTCACTTATAACATCCCCAACAAAATTCTATAAGGGGAATGACTTTGCCAAGGTTTCATCTTACAATAAAAAAACAGATGTCTTTTCCAATCTTTTTACAAGATACAAATTCATTACAAATTTAGTGATAATTGTTGATTTTTCCACTATTAAACCCGCCGTTTCAGTCCTTTTTTATTTATTTTTATACTTATTGGAATCTTGCGGCTTTTCAATTTGCCACAAATAACCTATTCAACATTTTTTATTCCTTTGTTTTATGTATCTTTGCAAACACATCAGCACTATACTTAAACGCTATTCAAAACAAAAATATTTGGTCTGCCAATGAAAATTGAGCTAAATCTACCTCCTTATACAGAAGCACGAATCAAGAAAAATGAAGACGGGCTGTTTATTTTCGACGTGCTGCGCCGAAAGTATGTCTCGCTCACTCCGGAAGAATGGGTGCGCCAGAATTTCATAAACTATCTTATCAAGTTCAAAGGCTACTCGCCTACTTTGATGAACAATGAGGTCAAGCTTTCACTCAACGGCATGACTCGCCGCTGCGACAGCATTCTGTACTCACAGAACATGCAGCCTAAAATGATTATTGAATACAAAGCCCCCAACATTAGAATAACACAAAAAGTGTTCGACCAAATATGCAGATACAACATGACCCTTAAGGTTGGCTATTTGATTATAAGCAATGGGATGGAACATTTCTGTTGCCGTATCGACTACGAAAACAGCAGTTATGTTTTCCTTGAGGACATACCAAACTACAACGAGCTTTAACGCCCAACAAAACAGCCCGACAATCCTTACGACTGTCGGGCTGATGTTTATTCACTAATAGGCTGTATATCCATTAATCCTCTTCCTTAGCTTCATCCTTCTTTCTGATGCTTCTGCGACGCTTTGGCTTGTCTTCCTTCTGTTCGTTTGCTTTAATTCCAGCAAGTTCAGGGTCTATAAGAATACGTCCGCAATACTCACAAACGATGATTTTCTTGCGCATACGCACGTCAAGCTGGCGCTGTGGCGGAATCTTGGCGAAGCATCCTCCGCACGCATCACGCTGAACATACACTATACCAAGTCCGTTACGGCTGTTCTTACGTATCCTTTTGAACGACATAAGCAAGCGCGGCTCGATGACAAGCTCAAGATTCTTAGCTTTTTCACGTAGCTTTTCTTCTTCAGCCTTAGTCTCAGCTATGATTTCATCAAGCTCATTCTTCTTCACCTCAAGGTCCTGACTGCGCTCTTCCAAAGTCACCTTGCTCTTTTCAAGCAATTCCTCTTTTGTTTTCTCTGCAGTTGTAGCTTCACGAATTCTCTTGTTGCAAAGTTCTATTTCAAGTGTCTGGAACTCTATTTCCTTGTTCAGGAGGTCATACTCGCGGTTGTTTCTGACATTGTCGAGCTGGTCCTTATATCCCTTAAGCTTCTCGCTTGAAAGGTCTATCTTTGTCTTGAGTTCGTTTATTTTAGTTCTCAAGTTAGCTATTTCCTCAGTAGTATTTTCAATACGAGTCTTCAATCCCTCAACTTCGTCCTCAAGGTCTTCCACTTCAAGAGGTAATTCTCCGCGAAGAATTCTGATTTTGTCAATTTCAGACAACATTGTCTGCAACTGATACAATGACTTCAATTTTTCTTCAACAGACATGTCAGCTGCCTGAACTTCTTTCTTTTTAGCCATAGTTTGGTCTTAATATTATATTTGTTTATAAATAATTTATCGGATTTGTTTTCTGCTCTGTATAAAGCACAGGCATTTCCGGTGCCTTTTTCGCAATGATGTCATGCAGGATGTCAAGCGTAAACTGTTCGCTTTCATAGTGTCCAAGCTCAAGAAGCAGCAAGTCCTCCTCATATCCGAAGAATCGGTGATAACCAATTTCGCCTGTGACATAAGCGTCCGCCTTGGCTCTGATGGCATTTTGAATAAGGAATGCTCCAGCCCCTCCACAGAGAGCCACTTTCTTCACCTCAGCGCCGCACCACATATTGAATCTTACGCAATCCAGATTGAACGTAGCCTTAACCTTGGCAATGAACTCTTCCCTCCTCTGCGGAGCATCAAGCTCGCCCACTATTCCTGCTCCCACATCCGCCATTCCCGGCTTCGGGTCAAGCACCTCAATGTTCTTCAGCCCAAGCTTTTCTGCTATTTTCCAGTTCACGCCATATTTGGCATTGTCAAGATTGGTATGCGCCGAATAAACCGTCACATCGTTCTTAATAGCCTTTATAATGGTTCTTTCCACATAATCGGCCCCTGTTATCGACTTGCACGGTCTGAACAGCAACGGATGGTGGCTCACAACCATGTTGCACCCCTTGCTTACAGCCTCATCTATAACCCTTTCGGTCACGTC
>JAFTTD010000384.1 GCA_017466965.1 Bacteroidaceae bacterium | reverse complement strand
TGAAGCTTGAGTCAGCCTTGATAATGAACGTTTCCTTGTTCTGCAGTTCGTTAGCTCTGAGGATGTATAGTTTTTCACCTCCCCAGATGTTCGTTGTGTCCTTGTTTGCAGAATAAATGGATGTCATTTCATTATTGCCGCTTATCAGCTGCAGTTCCTCATTGTATGTCTTGAAGCGTTCATGCAGATTTTTGTAAATGGTTTCCAGCTCCTTAGCGTTTCTGTTGTACCATACCATTGACGAATCAAATTCTTCTTCCGTTATCTCATGCTTTTCAAAGACGGAATTGATATATGCTTCTGCCTTCAGGCTTCTGTCGTCAGACGGAGGCAGATTGTTAATCATTCCTTGAGCCAAGTGGTAATCATACAGCACATCTTCCATGTCGGATTGCGACAATACTCCTTCCGGACTAATGTTGCATGCCGACAAAATGAATAGTGTGGCTAATAACGATATGGCTGTTGCTTTTGTCATTCTCTGCTGTCATTTATATTTTCTACCCGAACCGGAGTCTCTTTGTCTTCTGTTTCTTGGAACAATCCTATTTTGCTGATAGTCTTGTTGTAGAACAGTATCAGAGCTATAATACCGCAGCTTATGGAAGCGTCTGCAAAATTGAATATCGGACTGAAGAACACGCAATGTTCGCCAGCGTATGGCAACCATGAAAATTCTGGCATGTCCCATTCTATTAGTGGGAAATAGAACATGTCAACTACTTTCCCATAGAAAAATTCTCCATACCCCGTTCCCCATGGCACGAATTGGGCTACTTCAGGATATGCTGGTGCGTTGAAAATCATCCCATAGAACAGGCAGTCAATGATATTTCCCATTGCTCCTGCCATTATCAGCGACAGACAGACAATGTATCCCATTGGTTTGTCGCTTCTGATTTCCTTGCTGATAAACCATCCGATGGCAGATACTGCTATTATTCTGAAAAGTGTTAGGAACAGCTTACCGCCGGCTATTTCCCATCCGAATGCCATTCCGGGATTTTCAACGAACACAAGCTGGAACCAGTCTGTTATGTGTATTCGTTCTCCAAGAAACATCCCCGTCTTCACCTCGACCTTTATAATCTGGTCGATGATGAGGACGGCGATGAATATTATTATTGAAACAAGGGCTTTCTTTCTCATTAGTCCTTGTTTACGATTATTACTGCCTTGAAGTCGTCGAAGTCAATAGCTTCTCCTTCAGGATTGCCAAGCTCTATTGAGTTTGCAAGCACCTGGCTTGAAATGTTCTCCTTGAATGTGGCAATGATTGCTTGTGTCTCAGGAGTGTCAGTGATGATGACTTTCACACGGTCTGTTATTTCAAATCCTTGTGACTTGCGCAATCCCTGTATCTGCTTGATGATTTTTCTTGCATTGCCTTCATTCTTCAGTTCAGGAGTGATGGTAATGTCAAGCGCAACGGTTACCACGCCTTCGTTTACTACGCTCCAGCCAGGAATGTCCTGTGACATGATGTCAACGTCTGACAGTTCAACTACAGCATCCTGTCCGTCAATGCAGAATGTGTATTTGCCTTCAGATTCAAGTTCAGAGATTTGTGCCTGTGTCATGCTTGTAACTGCGTCTGCCACAGCCTTCATCATCTTGCCGAACTTCTTGCCCATGACTCTGAAGTTGCATCTTACGTTCTTAACCAGCATATTGCCGTCCATGAGCTGAAGTTCCTTCACGTTTACTTCCTTCAGGATGATTTGCTTCATTCTGTCTATTCTTGAACTGAATTCAGCGTCTGTGTCTGGTATGGCAATTGTCTGCAATGCCTGTATTACAGGTATCTTGACTTTCTTTCTGATTGAGAGTCCCATAGATGTAACCTTCATGGCCGCATCCATAGCGGTTTCAAGTTCTGTGTCTATGTATGCTTCGTTATATTCAGGGAACTTAGCCAAATGAACACTCTTGGAACTGTCTTTTCCTGTGACTGCGTTGAGGTCGCGGAACAGCTGGTCTGCATAGAATGTCGAAATAGTAGCTATCAGTCGTCTCAATGTGTCAAGACAAGTGTATAGAGTCTGATAAGCATAGAGATTGTCATTAGTCATTTCACCGCTCCAGAAGCGTGGCTTGTTAAGGCGTATGTACCTGTTATATAGTTTGTCAACTACGCACGACTGTATCAAGCGTCCTGCCGGAGTAGGGTCATAGTCGTTAAGCAAGTTGTCAACATTCTTTGTCAGAGTGTTCAGCTCAGACAGCAGCCAGCGGTCAAAGTCAGGACGCTATGAATAATCCAGGTCTGCTTCCTTGTATTCGAATCC
>JAFTTD010000383.1 GCA_017466965.1 Bacteroidaceae bacterium | reverse complement strand
GTGCAAAATATCTCTGCGCAGAATATAAAACCACGGGAGACTGATGTCGGTGATTATATAAAACTGTTGAATGACGCCGGTTATATGGTCTATTCATTTGATATCAAGGATTTCCTTGATGATACTTATTCAATTAGATTCAGGATAAAAGAATTTGTTGATGGCAAGGAAAGAGAAAGTGCGGACCGTGGCTTCTTGTCGAATAACCGAATAATGCTTACGGAATTTTCAGAAGAAACTCAAAAAGAACTGCGAGAGAAAGGACTCTGTGCTGACTTGGAAAAAGGAATTGTTCATCAATCGGAAAAAATAACAATAGGCATCAGTCCTGCTAATTCAGAATCGGTTCAGAAAATTAAATTTACAGTTGAAGAAATGCGGAGCGGAAACAGAATGCTTAAATTGCGACCTTTGAAGATAGCCGATTCAAGCAGGCATTATCATTATTCGCATCGCCCTTTCAAAATTAATAGCTTTGAAGAAAGTAAGTTCATCCCTCTTGTTCTTTATGCCTCTTATTGGTTTGACGAACAAAATGGATTCTTTCGTTTCTGTGGTGAAAAAGAGATTGAGCCAGATATGAGTTCGGAGATTCTGAAGCTTCTTCCGCATTATTATGTTATAGGTGTAGAGATTAACAGATTGTCTGCGAAACGTTAGAAAGTTCATGGATTTATATAAGTGACAACAAACTATATCTGCAAATAAGAAACATCTTCAATGCAAATGAATTTCAGATTTAGTGTATGGTGTTTAATTGCAAAAAGTTTTATATTTGTCTCGGAATGAAATATTGTTATAAAAAAGGTTTTTATGTATAGGATAAAAGGTTATTTGTTGTTGATTGTTCTGATATTAGTTAGTGCTTGTTCTGAAAAGGAAAAACATGATTTCCGCATTTGGAATGATGTTGTGGTGGGCCATGTTAATACGGACAGAGAAATTAAAATAAAGAAAGTGGAACTGCTTGCAGATTATACTGCGATAACCTTGAATATCAGACAGGTTTATCAGAATTATTGGATACGAATGACTTCGGACACATATCTCCAGGCAGGTGATACGCTTTGTAAAGTAAGAGGCGTTATAGAGGACTCTACAAAAACAGTGCCGGAACTCGACAAGGATTTTCAGATTCCTGCTGAAAGTGGTGAGGTGGAGTTTGTTATGATTTTCGATCCGCTGCCTGAGCGCACGGAACGGTTCGATTTTGTGGAACCAAATGGTTGGGTGCTGAAGAACATTCGTAGTGCATCTTTGTTGCCAAAAGGTATTAAAGATACTTATTGGGTAAACTCTAAGACTGGTGACTGGTTCATTGGATTTGCAGAGCAACATGTGATATTCGACAACAGAGTGTGGGATATAGAAACTATGAAAGAGGCGGACAATGATACGTATTCTTTCTCTGTACGCAATGGTGGTGAGCAACTTAACATTGAGGTGGAAGCCATGAAGAAGGGAAAGCGTAATGTCACAGTAGGAGATGGCAAACGAGTGAAGTGCATACCTGTCACTACGAATCATTTGCCTGCTTATCCGGTGAAAGATAAGCGCAAGGATTTTAAGGATAACGGTTACACGATGGACGACAGTGTGACAATCGTTGGCTGGCTGAAAGATATGACTACTCTGGACTGGGACAATGGAGGAAAAGAGGTGGAGCTGTCTGTTAATGACATTTTCACCGATTCCGAAAAGAATTACTATGCTCCCCTGGATTCGTTGGGACGTTTTACAATATCAATACCATTGCTGAATACATCACAGGCTGTTATTGACTGGAACAGATGTGAGGTGGAAACAGTGATTGAACCAGGAGAGACTTATTTCATGCTCTGCGATTTCTCTTCGGGACATAAACTCTTCATGGGGCGTGATGTGCGCTTGCAAAACGAAATACTTGCTTTTCCAAGAAGAACAATGGAGACGCATCTGGATTTTGGAAATTATACAGATGAAGAACTTATGCAGTTTTTGAAAAAAACAGACGAGGAGAGAACTTCTCTCATGAAAGGATTGGATGAACTTGCCGATGCCCATCCCTATTTGTCTGAACGGTATCAGGAATTTGTGGAGACTTGTTGGCTTATAGCCCAAGGCGATAGGCTTATGATGGCACAATTATATGCTAAAGACTTTAAGCTCCCTGGTGAATATCTGGATTATGTGGACAGGAATATATGGAGCAATGTTCATGACCATCCATATACTCTGAGCAATATCTTCAGTAGTTTCATGAATTATCATTTAGGCTATATGGCAAGAGAGAAGGGAGAGTCATCGTGGAAAATGACAGACCTTGCCAGGCGAATGTCTGAGGACGGATATATTGTTCTTTCTGAAAAGGAGTCGGACGCTCTGAAGCGTTACGAAGCAGAGACAAATGCAATCAAGGAACATATCGATACTCTGAAATCAGAAGAAGAGAAGAAATCGGTTGCTGAAGCTTTTAACAAAAGGCGAATTGATGACTACTATCAATGCTCTGTTTGCCCGTACTGTTACGGAACTAAATGCTTATCTGATGTTCAAAAAAGTGCAGAATATGATGGACAGCGTACAATGCTCTCCAACTCTGCACGACATTTATGTTTGTGCCAGACTTTATGAAATCATAGATGAGGTGCGAAAACCACTTCCGTCTGCCATGCTCAAGTGGATGGAAACAGAAGTGAAGCTGGAAGCAGCTAAGGCTGTTGTGAAAGAGAAGAATGATACGTATAAAGCATTGTTGGCGCGTGATATATCTTCGTCTGGCAGTCTGATGTCTGCTGAAGATGTGAAGAATATGAGTGATGGAGAAAAAATACTGCAAAAGCTGACAGAGCCATACAGAGGCAAGCTGGTTTTGCTTGACGTATGGGGTACATGGTGCGGACCGTACAAGGCCGCGCTTGCGAATAGTAAGGAGGAGTTCGATCGTCTTGCTCCTTATGACATTGTTTTCCTGTATCTTGCGAACAATTCAGACGAAGACTCTTGGAAAAATGTTATCAAGGAATACAATGTATTAGGTGAAAACGTTGTCCATTACAATCTGCCATCTGAACAGCAGTCTGCTATTGAGCGTTTTCTTGGCGTGAACTCTTTCCCTACATACAAATTGATTGACCGTAACGGCTGTGTTCTGGATGTAAATGCAGACCCACGTAATCTTGATGCGTTGGAGAATATGCTGAAGCAGATGAAGTGAATGTGAAACCGAAAAGCAGATTGCCATACAATAAACCAATGAGCGCTACAGATTGAATATACAGTCTGTAGCGCTCATCGTTTTTTATTTCTATTCAGATATTGTTCCTATAAGCGAATCTCCCTTTTCGTTCATGCTTCCGAGCATGACGGGAACTATTCTGTTGTCAAGTTCGGGAGTATTCGGAATCTCTACTCTGATGTAGTTGTCGGTGAACCCATGCATAGGTTTGTTTCTGCCCGAAGTGTGTTCGAAGAGTACGGGACGCACTGTTCCTGTGGCGGATTCGTAGAAACTCTTTGTCTTCATTGCTGACAAAGCGAGTAGTCGCTGGCTTCGTTCGTGCTTTTGTTCGGGGCTTACGCTGTGGGGAATCTCAAGCGCCTTGGTGCCCGGACGTTCCGAATAGCTGAACACATGGAGCTGGGATATGTCAAGTCCCTCGATGAAGCGGTACGCTTCCTCAAAAAGTTCGTCGCGCTCGCCGCGTGTCCCTACAATGACGTCCACACCGATGAAGGCATGGGGCATGAGTTTTTTTATCTTTTTTATCTTGTAAGCAAAAAGCTCCGTGTCGTACTTCCTGCGCATCAGGCGAAGCACTTCGTCGCTTCCGCTCTGGAGCGGAATGTGGAAGTGTGGCATGAATGCGCGCGACTGTGCCACGTATTCAATTATTTCGTCGGTCAGCAGGTTTGGCTCTATGGACGATATTCTGTACCGTTCAATACCCTCCACCTTGTCGAGCTGACGCACAAGGTCAGCGAAGCTCTCGCCGGTGGTGTGCCCGAAATCTCCTATGTTGACTCCCGTAATGATTATCTCTTTCCCTCCCTCTTGCGCCACGGCCTTGGCTTGACTGACGAGCGACGCTATGCTGCCGTTGCGGCTGCGCCCTCGTGCCATTGGTATGGTGCAGTAAGTGCAGTAGTAATTGCATCCGTCCTGCACCTTGAGAAAATAACGCGTGCGGTCGCCACGCGAGCATGAGGGAGCGAAGCTTTTGATTTCAGCCGTCTTCACCGTAAGTGCATCTCTTCTGCCCTCGCTCATGTACTTCATCATGAGCGGTATGAGGTCGCCCTTCTGTTCGGCTCCGAGTACCAGGTCCACACCCGGAATGTCGGCTATCTGTTGTGGCTTGAGCTGTGCATAGCATCCTGTCACCACTACGAATGCATTGGGATGGTGCTTAATGAGCTTATGGATAGCCTGACGGCATTTGTGGTCTGCCACTTCAGTAACTGAGCAGGTGTTGACAATACAGATGTCGGCCTGCTCGCCCTTTTCCGCCTTCGTTACTCCGTATTTGGCAAGCTGAAGTCCGATGGTGGAGGTTTCCGCAAAGTTGAGCTTGCACCCCAGCGTGAAGAACGCGGCTTTTTTGCCCTGAAGAATGCTTGTATCAATCATTGAAATAGTATAGGAATGTTGCTATGCCTTCAAGGGCTGGCTTCTTTGCGTCCTGTATTTCAATTTTGAATTTGATTTCAGCCTTGCAGGTTCCCCTGAGGTTGACAATTGACTGGAGTGTTGTCACGAGGCGGACGCTGCTTCCTGTGATTACGGGCTGGCCGAACTTCATCTTGTCCATGCCGTAGTTCACCATCATCTTGAGGTTGTTCACTTCAATAATCTGGTCCCAAAGATAAGGGAGCAATGACAATGTGAGATAGCCGTGGGCTATTGTTGACTTGTATGGTGTTTCAGCCTTAGCGCGTTCCACGTCAACATGTATCCATTGGTGGTCAAGGGTAGCGTCAGCAAAAAGATTGATACGTTCCTGATCTACCTGAAGCCATTCAGATGTTCCGAGTACTTCGCCAAGATGAGAAGCAAACTCATCGTAGGAATTGATAATTAATTTTGCCATAAATATTTAAGTGTTTTAGTTTTTTGTTCTTTGTTTTATAGTATTGTCCGTAGTATTCTTTTCTTTGTAAAAACGCAGGCTCATTTGTTATTAAACGCAGGCTCATTGATTTGCAAACGCAGGCTCGTTTGTTTTTAAATGCAGGCTCGTTTTTTAAGAATTCATGAGATTCTGAAGCTAAATTCTCATAGATGAACACCCTTCTTTAATCTTTGGTCTTGTAACCCATTTGATTCACAAAGATAATGATTTTTGATTATTTCTCATTCTTAGTGTGAAAGAAAAAAAGCATCCGCCTCACAAATGCATGTGGACGGATGCCTATTTTTTCCCGAATTGTTGGTGCTCCGAAAGGATTAAGCCTTCTTTCCAACCAATTTTTCCTTAATGCGGGCTTTCTTACCAGTGAGGTTACGGAGGTAGTAAAGCTTGGCACGGCGTACCTTACCAATCTTGTTCACTTCAATGCTTTCGATGTTTGGAGATTCAAGCGGGAATATACGCTCTACACCTACTGTACCAGACATCTTGCGAACTGTGAAACGCTTCTTTGTTCCTTCACCATTGATTTTGATTACAACACCACGGTAAAGCTGAATACGCTCCTTTGTACCTTCAATAATTTTGTAAGCCACTGTAATAGTGTCACCGGCTTTGAACTTTTGGAACTCTTTGCCTGTAGCAAAAGCTTCTTC
>JAFTTD010000382.1 GCA_017466965.1 Bacteroidaceae bacterium | reverse complement strand
TTCCTGGGTTGAGAACAAGTTGAACAACAGACCCAGAAAGAGGCTTGGTTATCTCACACCAAATGAGAAATTTAATTCAATATTAACAAATTAGAATTCGATTGCATTTGCAAGTTGAATTCGCCATATATATTAATTGGACTCTTGATTTTACAGATTTATTTTTTGCTATTTGCAACTATCTGATGGTATATTTGCAAAGTCAAGATGACAGGCGCCCAAATCTACTTAAATCTATTATTAACCAATGTTTTTGAGACAGGCTTTTACCTAGAATAAAGACCTGACTAAAAACACTAAAAATCTATTACAATTATGAAAAAGGACGTTATAAGACGAATTATGGAAATTGTTGGTGAACACAGAGATGTTATTATCACCTTGTTGAATTTGCTTATTGAGTGCAAGAACTAAAATGAGAAGAACGGATGAGGAGGTGAGGAGATTATTTTTTAGGAGTTAAGAAGTTAAGAAGTTAAGGAGTTAAAGGGAGAAGTTAAAGGGAGGAGTTAAAAGAAGGAGTTAAAATGGGACAGTACCATTGAACGTTATTGCTTACCTTAAAACCTCATAACCTTAAAATAAGGGAGTTAAGGAGTTAAGTAGTTAAGGAGTTAAAGGGAGGAGTTAAAAGGGGACAATACATTGGACGTTATTGCCTACCTTAAAACCTCAAAACCTTATAACCTCAAAAACGCCTTACAACCTTACAATTGAGAACTCAAAAACGATTGAAGTTTTTTTAACATTTCAGACTGAACAAAGGGAGGTTTTGAAAACAACAATGTCGTGATATGACACAAGGGGAATATAACTTTGCAAAGACAAAAAAACAATAAACAGTTTAATGAAACAAATCTTTATTGAAAATGGGAAATATTAAATTTGTAAACAAACGTAATAACTTGACTGGCAAATGGATGGCAGCTGTTGAATGTAGCAAAAAAATGGTTACAAGTGATCACCTTACAGCCCGTATGCTTTACCAACACAACATTGACAGAAAGAAACTGTGCGAACTAACAGAATGGCTCAGACTGGAGATGATGAAGGAATTGATTGAAGGTAACGAGATTGACCTTTTCGGGTTCGTCAGACTTACACCAAAATTCAGCCTGAAAAAATCATTCTGCGGTGAGAAAAATGATGTGGATTCTGCTTTACTGGAGCTTTCTGAGAAGGATGTGAAAATCGGAGTCAGAGCGCATATTAACCAAGGATTCAACCACGAATTCGTGAAACAGAAAAAACGCCAAAAAAGAAGAGTGGCACATAATTGACAACAAAAAAAGTCCCCTTCTTTTCCATTATCGCTAATGTGGTAAGAAGGGGGTATTTTTCTGTCAGTAACAATCAAAACGGTAGGTCGTCGGCAGAGTCATTGCTTGAGAAATCAACAGGCGCAGACGACACCGAAGGAACGTACTGCTGAGCTGGAGGGAATTCGGCTGCCACAGGAGGCATCTGTCCTGGAACAGGCTGACCTGGCTGGATATGATCAACCTTCCATGCTCGTATGTCATTGTACCAACGTCCTTGATATTCACGTGCGTTAATGTCGAAGAAGACATTCACCTCATCTCCAACCTTCAGGTTCATCTGAGATATCTTGTCTTCACCAAAAACATTGAAACACATTCGTCTTGGATACTGCTCATGGGTTTCGACTACATAATCCTGTGTCTTCCATGGGTTTCCTGTACTTTTAGAAATACCACCTCTTGCGTCGAGGACGGCAATAATTTTTCCTGCTATTTCCATGATTATATGTTGAATTTTGGTGCGAAAGTACAACTTTATGCTGTAGAAAACTAATTTTATTGCAATTTTTTATCAACATTACGAAACAATTCATAACTTTGTATGCTATATATAATAATTAAAGACAGATGAAATTTAATATCTCAAGCACCATGCTCTGCAGTCGTCTGCAGACTATAAGCAGAGTTCTCAGTTCTAAGAACTCTTTGGCTATTCTTGACTGTATTCTTTTTGAACTTGAAAACGGTTCGCTGAAACTAACAGCATCAGACAGCGACACAACTCTTGTTACTTACGTAGAAACAAGTGAGGCTGACTGTAACGGCAAATTTGCTATCAATGCAAAAACGCTGATAGATGCCTTGAAGGAGATTTCAGAACAGCCAATAACTTTTTACGTCAACAACGACAATAACGAAATAGAAATATGCTACCAAAACGGTAAATACAACCTTATTGGACAGAATGCAAATGAATATCCAACACCAATGGGCATAGGCGAAAACGTGCGCAACCTAAATATAGGATGCAACGTTCTATTGAATGGTATTTCCCGTACTTTGTTCGCTACAGCTGACGATGAACTTCGTCCTGTGATGAACGGTGTTTATTTTGATGTTTCTGAAAACTTTATCACTTTCGTGGCAAGCGATGGCCATAAGCTCGTTCGCAACAGAAACTATTCTGTAAAGGGCGAAAATGCCGCTTTCATCCTTCCAAAGAAACCAGCATTGATGCTTAAGAACATCTTGCCTAAGGAAGATGGAAATGCAACAATAAGATTTGACGACAGAAACGCGGAAATACAACTTGCCAACTTCAAACTGAGCTGCCGTCTGATTGAAGGACGCTATCCTAACTACAACTCTGTTATTCCTTCAGACAACCCATTCTGCGTTACAATAGACCGTCAGGCTTTAATCAGCGCTCTTCGCCGTGTATCTGTTTTTGCAAGTGCAAGCAACGCTCTGATTAAGCTTCGTCTTGACATGAACACTCTGACTGTTTCTGCACAAGACATAGACTTCTCAACTTCGGCTGAAGAGCATATCATCTGTGACTACAGCGGCAATCCTATGAGCATTGGCTTCAAAGGCACTTTCCTTCTTGACATTCTCAACAGCATCGTAGGTCAGGACGTAGTTCTTGAACTTGCAGACCCAAGCCGTGCTGGTGTTATCGTACCTGCAGAACAGGAAGAGGAGGAAGACTTGCTCATGTTGCTCATGCCTATGATGCTGAATGATTAGTATTGACAGCTGGCTATGAAACTAAATCTAAAAAATCCTATTGTCTTTTTTGACCTTGAGACAACGGGAGTAAACATCACTTCTGACAGAATAGTTGAACTCTGTTACATAAAGGTGATGCCTAACGGAAACGAAGAGTCTAAATCTATGCGATTGAGACCTGTTGACACATTGGGTAACACCATACACATTCCAGAGTTCTCAACAGCTATTCATGGCATTACGGATGAGGATGTGAAAGACTGCCCTACTTTCAAGGAAATAGCCAAAGATTTGGAAACTACGCTGCGAGGATGCGATCTTGCCGGATTCAATTCAAACAAGTTTGACATACCTTTGCTTGTGGAGGAGTTTCTGCGTGCCGGGGTTGATATAGATCTCTCAAAGCGCAAGTTTGTGGATGTGCAGAACATATTCCACAAGATGGAACAGCGTACACTCGTTGCTGCATATAAATTCTATTGCGGCAAAGATTTGGAAAATGCACATTCAGCTCTGAGCGACACAAAAGCCACTTTGGAAGTTCTTGAAGCTCAGTTGGACAAATACAGTGACACACTACAAAATGACGTGAGCTTTCTTGCGGACTTCTCTTGCATGAACCGAAATGTGGACTTTGCTGGCAGAATTGTACTTGATGAAAAAGGTGTGGAAATTTTCAACTTCGGCAAATACAAAGGAAAACCAGTCAGCGAAGTGCTGAAACGCGATCCTGGTTTCTACGGATGGATGATGCAGGGAGATTTCGCATTGAATACAAAACAGGTACTGACACGTATAAGACTGCAAGAGAGAAACTGAGAAGTGAAACAGGCTCTCAAGAACAGAAGAGGTCAAAAACTTAAAACTCAAAAACTAATATACTTATGCTCACGGGCAAAAAAATTGTTTTAGGTATAACAGGCAGCATTGCAGCGTACAAGGCATGCCAGATAATTCGTTTGCTCATAAAGAAAGGAGCTGAAGTACAGGTGGTGATAACTCCGGCTGGAAAAGAATTTATCACTCCTATAACATTGTCAGCCCTGACAAGCAAGCCTGTGGTAAGCGAGTTCTTTTCACAGAGAGACGGAACTTGGCACAGCCATGTAAAATTAGGTCTTTGGGCTGACGCTATGCTTATAGCTCCGGCTACAGCTTCAACCATAGGCAAGATGGCAAACGGAATTGCCGATAATATGCTTATAACTACTTACTTGTCAATGAAAGCTCCTGTGTTTATAGCTCCGGCTATGGACCTGGATATGTATGCGCATCCTTCAACACAGAAGAACATGCAGACGCTGATTTCATACGGAAATCATATCATTGAAGCTGGTGAAGGTTTCTTAGCCAGTCACTGGGTTGGAAAAGGACGAATGGAAGAACCAGAGGAGATTGTCAGACAATTAGAGGATTTCTTCAACAACGATAAGCGCAACAGTCTGAAAGGCAGGAAAGTAATGATTACAGCCGGTCCTACTTATGAAAAAATAGATCCTGTAAGATTCATAGGCAATTATTCTTCTGGAAAAATGGGATTTGCTCTGGCAGAGGAATGTGCAAACAGAGGTGCTGAAGTAGAACTGGTATGCGGCCCTGTTTCAGCAAGCATGAAAACAGCCAATCCGCTTATTCACCGTACTGATGTAGAGTCGGCAGCCGAAATGTATGAAGCGGCAACAGCACTATTTCCAAAAATGGATGCAGGCATACTTTGTGCAGCAGTGGCTGACTTTACTCCCGAAACTTGCGCCGAAGAAAAAATAAAGCGTAAAGGTGACGACATGGTTATAAGACTGAAACCAACGCATGACATTGCTGCCAAACTTGGAGAAATGAAAGGTGACGGACAGACTCTTGTAGGCTTTGCCCTTGAAACAAATGACGAAGAGAACAATGCACAAGGTAAGCTTGAAAGAAAAAAACTTGATTTCATTGTGCTGAACTCACTGCGAGACGAAGGTGCCGGATTCCGCTGCGATACGAACAAAATAACAATAATCAGCAAGAATGATAGCAAGGTTTTCGGTCTGAAACAGAAAAAAGACGTTGCTTCCGACATTGTTGACGAACTTGAAAACTGGATTAACAAGTAAGTTTCCAACATTTTGACATAAATTGAATGGTGTTCTAATTTTTATGATGAGATTATTTTTTGTTTTATTCCTGACAATGATTGGGTTGTCTGAATGTGCCTTTGCACAAGAATTGAATTGCAAGGTTTCTATAAACCGTTCTCAGGTACAAGGCACAAATCTCACTGTGTTTGAAACTCTGCAGAAAGCCATTACAGAATTTATGAACAACAGGTCGTGGACAGAGTTACAGTTCAAGGACAATGAAAGAATTGAATGCACAATGAACATAACCATAAAACAATACAAGGAAGCTGAAAATTCATTCAAAGGCGAACTGTTGTTCCAAATTGCCCGGCCTGTATTCAATTCAAACTACAACACAACCGTCTTTTCCATGAAAGACTCAGAATTTAATTTCACTTACAAAGAACACGATCCACTGGAATTTAACGAAAACAATATAGACAACAATCTTACTGCCATGCTGGCTTACTATGCGTATCTGTTCATAGGAATGGACATGGACGCTATGTCGCCATTAGGCGGAACAGACATTCTCCATCTTGCCGAAAACATTGTGAACAACGCACAGACAATGAGTGAAACAGGATGGAAAGCTTTTGATGACAACCGTAATCGTCATGCCATAATCAACGATTACATGGAAACATCTATGGAGCCTTTCAGAATGATGATTTACAAGTATCACCGTAGCGGTTTGGACGAAATGGCAAACAATGTAGATCGTGGCAGGACAGCTGTAACAGAAGCCATTGAACTACTGAAGGAAGCATACAATAACAAATCGTTAAGCATGCTGCCACAGATATTTACAGACTATAAAAGAGACGAAATTGTAAATATCTATAACGGACATGGTACTGCAAAAGAAAAAGAAACTGTGTATAACATTGTTTCAGAAATAAACGCTTCACAGAATCAGTATTGGAGCAGAATTAAAAAATAGGCATAAAGGATACGTGCCATCAATGTTTTTAACATAGAATGATAAAGTCGCTTTACATAGAAAATTATGCCCTTATTGAGAAACTCAGCATAAATCTGCATAAAGGGTTTTCTGTTATCACAGGTGAAACCGGTGCCGGAAAATCCATTATCCTTGGTGCCATAGGTCTGCTTTTAGGACAAAGAGCAGACTCTAAATCCATTAAGCATGGTGCAAGCAAATGCATTATTGAAGCAGTATTCAATGTGGAACAATATGGACTGGAACATTTCTTTGAAGAAAACGAACTTGATTTTGACGGCAAAGAATGTATTGTAAGGCGTGAACTCTCGGCTACAGGCAAGAGCAGGGCGTTTATTAACGACACCCCAGCATCATTGACCATGCTTAAGGATATAGGCGAGAAACTGCTTGATGTTCATTCTCAGCATCAGAACTTATTACTAAACAAGGAAGATTTCCTCATTGGTATTCTTGACATCATTGGCGGATGCAAAGAAGACCTGGCCTTATATCAGAAACATTTGCAAGACTACAAATCGCTGTGCAAAGAACTGGAACGTGCGGAGGAAGAAGCTCGCAAAGGCAGAGATGAAGAAGAATACATGAGATTCCAGGCAAACCAACTGGCAGAGGCATTACTCAAAGAGAACGAGCAATCGGAACTGGAAAATGAAGCAGAAATACTTTCTCACGCCGAAGATATAAAAACAGCATTATACAAGGCACATGACTCAATAGCTTCGGATGGAGACAACAACACGTTGCTGAACTTGAAAACAGGTTCAGGAATCCTTGGGAATGTGTGCAATATGTTTGCTCCGGCAAGCGAGCTGGTTTCAAGGATAGAATCATGCTACATTTAACTGAAGGATATTGACGATTAACTGGAATGATTGGCTGAATCTGTTGATTATAATCCAATGAGACTTGATGAAGTCAATGAAAGACTGAATCTCATCTACTCACTTGAAAAGAAACATCATGTCAGCAGTGTCGATGAACTCTTGAAAATCCAGAACGACCTTGAAGAACGGCTGGCTTTGATAGATAACAGCGACGAGAACATTGAACAGCTGAAGAAAAAATGTTCAGAAGCAGAAAAGAATGTAATTCAAGCTGCCAGTATTCTAACTAGCAAACGAACAACCGCCACAAAAAAGGTGGAGGAATACATGGTCAGCAGTCTTGCCCCTTTAGGAATGCCTAACGTCCGTTTCAAAGTTGAGATTCTTTCTCGAGGAAAAATTGATTCATATAATGCTTACGGCGCTGACAAGGTTAACTTCTTATTCTCCGCAAACAAGAACGGGGTTTTACAGAATGTAGCTCAAGTAGCTTCGGGGGGTGAAATTGCAAGAGTGATGTTATCATTGAAGTCAATGATTGCAGGCGCAGTGAAGCTTCCTACAATTATTTTTGATGAAATAGATACAGGTGTGTCAGGCGGTATAGCCGAAAAAATGGCACGCATAATGAAGGATATGGGAAGAAACGACAGACAGGTGATAAGCATCACCCACCTGCCACAGATTGCCGCTCTCGGTAACACTCATTACAAGGTTTACAAAACAGACGGAGATGAATCAACTACAAGCCATATCGTTGAACTGAACCATGAGCAGAGGGTTGAAGAACTGGCTAATATGCTCAGTGGAGAAACATTAACTGAAGCGGCAATCAAAAATGCCAACGAATTATTGTCTGCCAACGAAATGAGTTAAACTGTAAGACTATAAAAATATATGAAAAGATATTTATTTTCTTTTGCAGTCTGTCTGATGACAATGATGACTGCTTGTGCGCAAATGAAGACTGCGCCAAAATGGGTAGGAAAGATGCAGAAAGCCATCTTTTCGCTTTTTAGCTACGACAAAGACGGTAATATGCTGAACTCAGGCACAGGGTTTTATATTGGTGAAAACGGTGAAGCCATTGCCGACTATTCACTATTCAACAATGCCTACAGTGCTGTGGCTATAGGAATGGACGGCAAGAAACATGAAGTGAAAAGGATTCTCGGAGCTGACGACACATATTCATTGGTCAGGTTCACTGTTGATGTTAATAAGAATCCCATGCTTCAAATATCTGAAACTCCAGCATCTAAAGATGAAACCTTATATGTATTGACCTTTTCAAAGGAAAAAATTCGTACTTGCCCTTTTGTAACAGTTACTGACACATCATCTGTTCAGAGCAAATATGTTTACTACACATTCGCACAAAAACCAGAAAGCAAATACGTCGGTTCACCAATAATGACAGAGGATGGTAAAGTTGTAGGCGTAATGCAGCCGCCATTCGGCGAAAACGGATACGCTGTTGATATTAATTTCAAGAACGAGCTGAATATAGAAGCCATAGCTTCGGGTTCTGCAGCATTGGCTCTTGACAAAATTCACATTTACAAAGCATTGCCTGAAAGCATGGAAGAAGCATTGGTATATCTTTACTTCAAATCACGAAATACTGACAACGAAGAATACATTGACATGCTGAACCTCTTTATATCAACTTATCCTGAAAATCCGGAAGGCTATCTGAGACGCGCAACACCTCTTATGGATATGCTTAAATTCAATGAAGCAGAAGTAGATTTGCAGGAATATCTGAGACTGTCAAAAGACAAAGCACTTGCAAATGCAAACGTAGCTAAAGCCATACATACCAAATTGGTGTATCAGCCAGAACACAAATACGAAAAATGGAATTTTGAAGTGGCTCTGAATTATATCAACACTGCAATAGAAATTGAAAAACAATCAACACCAAACATACAGGAGGCTGCTGTTGCCGACAGTACTAATGAGAACAAAAAAGCAAGGTATCTTGACTTTATGCTGCAGAAAAGCCGTATCCTGTTATCCAACAAAAATTTTGACGAGGCGATAGCTTTATACAACGAACTTAACAAAGGCGAACTGCGCAGTCCGGCACTTCTTTACGCCTCAGCATTGGCTCATGCAGACAAAGGTGATTCGCTATCTGTTCAGATAGAACTTCTTGATAGCGCAATAGCCATGTTTGGCACTCGCCTGCCAGCTGAAGCCGCATCGTACGTTCTCCATCGAGGCAAGCTCTACGAACAAGCAGGCAGGTATCGCGAAGCCGTGTTGGACTACAACCAGTTCTGCACACTGAACCACAGCAAGGTTAACGCATCTTTCTATTACGACCGCTCACAGTTAGAGATAAAAGCAAGAATGTACCAGCAAGCTCTTGACGACATAAACATGGCGATAGCAATAGCACCTAACGAAGCACTATATTACATAGAACGAGGTGCACTGATGCTCAGAGTTGGAAACATGGAAGAATGTATCAAATCTGCACAGAATTGCATCAGGCTCGATCCTAATTTTGCTTCTGCTTACCGCATTCTCGGCTATGCACAACTGCAAAAGGGCAACAAGGAAGAAGCAAAACAAAACCTTGAACGTGCAAAGGAGCTTGGAGATGAAAATGCACAAGAAATCATTGACAGTTATCTGAAGTAGTTTTTATGTGCAGTTTGTGATATTGGCAACAAAACGCCTAAACCCACAGTTATCCGTTTATCCGCATCCGCTGACATCACACATCCTAACTCCCACAACAGCAGAGTTATCCCAAAAGAGATTATTTGAAAACAAATAAAAAAAATTAATATAACACAATCATTCAAAACGTGGAAACACAAGAATTCAAAATCATAGCCAAAACATTCCAGGGACTTGAGGAAGTATTGGCGAAGGAACTTACAACATTGGGAGCCAACAATATAGAAATTGGCCGCCGCATGGTTGCATTCACAGGTGACAAAGAAATGCTGTATAAAGCTAACTTCTGTTTGCGTACAGCAGTGAAAGTACTCAAACCAATATTGAACTTCACAGCAAACGATGCTGATGAAATATATGAAGTAGTAAAGAATACAGACTGGACTCAATATATGGACGTTACAAACACATTCCTTGTTGATGCTGTTGTATTCTCTGAAAACTTCAGACATTCCAAATTCGCCGCTTACAGAGTGAAAGACGGAATAGCAGACTTCTTCCGTGAGAAGACAGGAGAGCGTCCAAATGTCAGCATAACAAATCCAGACATACGAATCAACATTCACATTGCAGAAAACGATGTAACAATCTCGCTCGACAGTTCCGGAGAAAGCCTGCATCAGCGAGGCTACAGAACAGGCTCAGTTCCAGCACCTCTCAACGAAGTGCTTGCAGCCGGAATCATCATGCTCACAGGATGGGACGGCGAATGTGACCTTATTGACCCAATGTGCGGATCTGGAACAATACTTATTGAAGCCGCACTAATCGCAATGAACATATATCCAGGAGTGTTCAGAAAAGAGTTTGCTTTCGAAAAATGGAAAGATTTTGATGAAGAACTCTTCGACAGAATATACAATGACGATTCACAAGAACGCGACTTCGACTACAAGATATACGGATATGACATCAACCGCCAAGCAGTAGCCATAGCAACAGAAAATGTACGTTCTGCAGGTGTAAACAAAGTGGTGGAAGTAATGCAGCGCGACTTCTATGAATTTGAAGAACCACGCCAGAAATCCATAATGATAACAAACCCTCCTTACGGCGAACGTATCACAACCGACGACATACTCGGATTATACTCTACGATAGGCGAACGTCTGAAACATGCATTTGTGGGCAACGACGCATGGATTTTCAGTTACAAGGAAGAATGCTTCGCAAAAATAGGCATGAGACCTTCAACACGCTACACACTTCCTAACGGAGGACTTGAATGCGAACTGAGAAAATATCAGATATTCGACGGAAAACTAAGCGACCGCCGCGAAGAAGGACTTGAAATAAAGACAGCAGACGAACTTGAGCATAACCGCAACTTCAAACCTTATCGCAGAAAGAATGAAGATGAGGATGAAGAAGATTACACATTCGGAAAACGAGGTTCACGCGACGACGACCACTATTTCAAGAGCAGACCTTTCGCTGAACGCAAACCATTCGGTAAAGGCAAAGAACGTAACGAGCGCAAATCATTCAGAGCAGAAGACGAGGACTACTCAAGAAACTCAAAGACATATTCTGACAAGAAACGAAAATCATTCGATGGCGACAAGCGAAAACGTGACGGCGAACGCAAATTCCGTGGCGACAGAGAATTCAAAGACAAAAGAGATTTCAAGGGTAGAAAAGACCGCGACAGAAAAGATTTCCGTGCAGGCGGCAAAGAAAAACAATCTGCAAGCTGGGGATTCGACAGCGAAGGAAGACCATTCAAAAGAAACGACAAAATCAATTAAAACAAATGAGCAGAACTGAAAATCTGCAAATTTGAATAGAATTACTAAGAGGAGATGTGTAATAAAAAGACACATCTCCTCTTCTGTTTATTTCAAATCAGCCATTAAGTGCTATAACAGGATACTATTGGACTTCTAATAACCGCCATAAATTTGGATTTTCAAACAAGTTATATTCAGCAATTTACAATCATAACCACTGCCATTTGAATTCTAATGAGATTTGGAAATTATTTTGTTATATTTAATAATTGATATCTAAAGAAAAATAATTATCTTCGCAATGACATTATTTGGGAAGAAGTATTTTGTCAAAACTTTTTATTTATTCATTGAGTTATATATTAATCTTAATTCTTGTTGACTACTCTTTCGGTATAACGAATTGATTATAAAAAACACTCTATTTATTAAACTTTATAAAACAATTAAAATTAGAAATCACAGCCATGAATAGATTATTTTTTACATTTTTTTCATTTGGTATAGCCTTAACAACATTAGCTAAACCTATAGATGTTGAAACAGGAAGAAAAACTGCCGAAAATTTTTTTAATACTATATCTAAAACAAAAAAAACAATTAAGGCATCCAATAATAAAATGATGCTAGTTTATGAATCACCTATAAAAACAAGGAATAAACATAAATCATCAGAGTTTTATGTCTTTTCTCCTACTGATTCTATTGGCTTTGTTATTGTTGCAGGTGATGACGAAGTAACACCCATTGTTGGGTATTCTTCATCTTCCAAGTTCTTAAGTCATGATATACCAACAGCATTAGCCAAATACCTGTCATCATATAGCCAATACATACAACAAATATGGAAAGGAACAGGTAAACCTAAGACTCAATATGAAGAAGATGTTATACCTATTTCCCCTTTAATACGAACAACATGGAACCAAACACATCCATACAACAAATACTGTCCGAAAATAAACGGAAAATCAACTTATACGGGTTGTGTTGCAACAGCCGTTGCTCAATTAATGAAATACCACGAATGGCCAAAGAAAGGACATGGTACATGCTTTGCTACACTCAACGATGGTGACAGCACCAAAGTTGTCACAAATCTTGAAAAAGATTATCAGTGGAATATTATGCGCAACAGTTATTATTCATATTCTTACACAACAGCAGAAGCCAATGCCGTAGCGCAACTAATGAAAGATGTAGGATATGCTTGCAATGTTCATTATGGTGTTAATAGTACTTCTGCTTATACATATAACGCTGTAACAGCTTTATTGAGACATTTTGATTATTCACCACAAATACAGTTTGTTGATAGAAACTATTATTCTAATGATGCATGGAATAATATGATATATAAAAATTTATCAGAAGGACAACCTGTATTGTATTGTGGTAACGATAAAAATGGTGAAGAAGGACATTTTTTTATTTGCTCAGGCGTAGATCAAGACGGACGCTATCATATCAATTGGGGATGGGGTAGTTTGTGTGATGGATATTTTGATTTCAATGCACTTACTCCTAATGGATTTGACTACAATTATGATCAGCAGGCTATAATCAATATTAAACCAATAGAAGAGGATGAAAGCGAAAAAGATTATAAGTTGATTCCTCATGTTGGGAGAATCGAAATTACAGAACAAAATAATTCAATTGTAACCCCTAAGGTAACATATACTATATATGTGACAAATACCACAGATAAAGTCATTTCAGGACAAACAGGATATGCAATATTTAAGAATGGCAAGATGATTTCTGATGAAATAAATGAACTTATTACTTACAATAATTTAAAACCTGGTTGGTATTGGTGGTACAGTGAACAGTGGATTAGATGGAATAACGCTGTTGAAATGTCACAAGGTATAAGAGAAATCCGTTTCTTCTGGAGACCCAACGACAAATATGAATGGTATGAACCTTTCGGTGAGCATACTATTTATATGCTGACAACAGAAGATGGACATTATTTTACAACCAACAAGGAAGAGTTTGACGATTCAAATGACATTTAATTACTAAGAGCAAGTGAACTGCAAATAACTCCTATTAATGGAGGTATTAGTTTGACTTCCATAAAACCTACCCAAGTAAAAATATATACAGTAAGCGGTATGATGATAAAACAAATAAAACTCACACCTTCACAAACAGAAATATGCAAGCTACCGCAAGGGTTATACCTTATAAATGGAATTAAAATCTTAGTTCATTAATGAGACGAATCAATAAAACTACGACACCTCTGCCCCGTAGCATTATACAAAGATTTTGAAAGAACAAACAGATTCTACTATATTTTCAAAAGGTATCTCAATCGCTAATCTATGCGACTAAGATACCTTTTTCACTTCAATAATGCTGATTATGAAATTTTATAGGGCGCAAATATACTTATGTCATACTTGTTTTCTTATCGAACAAAGATTGATATACGTTCATAGAAGAAAACTTGTCTTACTTTACCCCCTTTATCCACTTCGCTATATCATCCAAAACTGCGGGGGAAATGGTTTCTTCTATGCCATTGTATTCTTCCGGAACACCTGTCTGGCAATTCTGGAAAAGATGATTCAAAGACGGATACTCCTTGATGACAGATTTTTTGTTCTTAGGCAACGACCTCTCTATTCCTGCAAGGTTCAGCGATGAAATGACTTGGCTGTCCTTGTCGCCATTAATAGCAAACACAGGGCAAGCGATAGCGCTTATGTCAGATTCCGGGTCATAATCAACAAACCAGTTCATCCATGCATTTCCTGTAGATGAGACGATTTGCCTGTATTGCTCCACGCTGATTCGTGCAGACTGTCCTTTCAATTGCATAATCCTGTTGTACTGAGCTGTAAACGCAGTGTCAGCCCTTACACCCACACCGGCCATGCTGACAACAAAGTCAACAGCCTTGTCGCTTCCAAGCATAAAAGCTATATTACCGCCTTCACTATGGCCTATGACACCCACAGAACCGAATTTCTTCAGACCACGAAGGTATCGGATTCCAGCTTCAGCATCACGCCTGTAATCAAGAGTGGTAGTTTCGTTCACCGCTTTATTGCCACCAGTGGAAGCACCGAATGAACGGTCGTCATAACGCAAGGACGCAATGCCATTACGAGCCAAATAATCAGCTATAACAAGGAAAGGCTTATGGCCAAAAATCTCCTCATCACGGTTCTGCAGACCGCTACCAGTAACCATCAGCACTACTGGCACACTCTTCATGTCTTCATACCCCACAGGGTAAGTAAGAGTGCCAGCCAGCGAAACATCATCAGCGCTGTTGCGGAAAACTATTTCCTCAGTCTTGTAAGGATATGGCTTTGCTGGAGTTTGCGTACGGCGCACCTCATAACTACCCTTTTCCATCGTCAGCGGAAAATTCATTCCTCCCTGAGAGAATGTACCCAGAAGTTTACCGTCCTTCAGCCGAGCGCGATACGAAGCACCTATCTGAGTAATGGTAAGAGCCACAGAATCTTCAGACAAATAATCCTTATACACACCAATGCCCTTTGCGTTCTGGTCAGGACTGTCAAAAGTGCAAACCACATAACCATCAGCCTGACTAAAGTTAAATACCAAAGTCAACGACATTGTCCCCGCCTTCAATTTTCCAGTCCAAGAGCCAATAAGCGCCGGTGCTTCATTAGCCACTTGCGAAACACCTGGCAAACACAAACAGCCAAGCAAAATCATAATAAAAAACTTCTTCATATCCTATAACTCCATCAAACTGAACGTATGAAACTTATAATAATCATCAAAACATCTTTCATTGCAAATATAAATCATTCAAAACAAACAAACCACATCATTACCCTTATTTTTTCATATTAACTATACATTAAGAAAGAAATCAGTGCGCTGAAATTTTGTTTCCAGCGCGCTGAATTCTGCCGAACAGTGTGCCGGAAATAGAATTGCGGCACACTGAATATTTAGTGAGATTTATATGTATGCCAATGATATGAAGATGTGTCAAAAAGAATGTACGCTATCATTCTGACACACCTTTCATAATTCATAATTCTGAATTCATAATTAAAAAGTAACTCCTTTTAAAACTTCTCTTAATAAATATTTCCCCTACTCTTACTAAAAACAGAAAATCCCATTCAGAAATATGTCGCCAGTGACACATTTTCCGAATGGGAACCTTTTACAATAAACTCGCTTTATCTTATCTCATAAAGTGCTTTCCGAACAAGAAATTTCTATTAACTCTTTTTCCCGAACGAGTAGATTTTGTTTCATTCTCATCCATATTAAGCTGGTCTTCATAAGTGCCATAAGTATAATAGTCTGTAGAATTATCTTCTTCATACTCACCATATGTTTTCACACAATAGATAGTACCATCTTCATTGAATTCATAAGAATAAGAATAAGAATAAGTATATTCACTTTCATCATAAACATTAATTTCTGTAATAGTAACACTTTCTGGTAAAAATTCTGGGCCTTTTCCTAGAAGACCTATATATCCCATATCATCAAACCATCCTCCATTTAAACTATTTAATATATATTGCTTATACTTGTTAATATACATTTTATCACCATAGTCATAAGTTGTGATTGTTATATATGATTCATCACTACTATATACTGTTTCCCACTTATTTTCCATTAGAAGTCCATTGCTCCAAACTTGAGTAACAATATCTTGTCCTTCTAAAATACCATCACTATCTTCTTCTGAAGAATTGCCAATAATTTTTACTAAATGCCCTTCGCTATCATAAGACAAATTAAAACTTCCTTTTGTTTTATCAACCTCTTTTCCATAATCACCATATTTTTCTTCATATTCATAAATTTCATCATAACTCATCTTAGATAAATAGCCCATTTCATTAAATGCAAGATTCGCATCTATCTTATTATAAGTTTTTGAGTCCTCATCTTCTATTTCATATTTACCTACAACTTTATTTGAAGAGAAATCCCAACGCACGCCTCTGTATCCTCCCTGTATCACATAATCCAAAAATCCGTCTGCAGTATAATAATACTTGTTAGCACCTACCTCTAAAATTCTTTTTCCGCTTCCCGGAACTATCTCACCTACTTTTATACCAGATGAATTGCCTATATTGGCAACTTCGTCTTCATAGTCGCAACAAGACTGAAAAACACCAACAGATGCTCCTACTAAAAGGAGAACTGATAATCTCTGTAATAAACTAAAACACTTCATGATTTTTTTGATTAGATTGTTTATAAATTTGTTTTCGACTTAGTTATTATGTATTATTTCTTATCTCATAAAATACTTTCCGAACAAGAAATTTCTATTAACTCTTTTTCCCGAACGAGTAGATTTTGTTTCATTCTCATCCATATTAAGCTGGTCTTCATAAGTGCCATAAGTATAATAAAATTCTGTATAATAATTTGAATCTATATAGTGAATAGTTCCATCCTCATTGAATTCATAAGAAAAAGAATAAGTATCTTCACTTTCATATTCTTCACCTTCGTATTTTTCAATTTCGGTAATAGTCATACTTTCTGGTAAATAATCTGGACCTTTTCCCAAAAGTCCTATCCACCCAAACAAAATATCTAAAACCCCTCCATCTATGTCAAAATATTGTTTATACTTGTTTTGATATATTTTATTACCGTAGTCATAAGATAAAATATATATACGATAATCACCGTTACTTAACACACTCTCATACTTATATTCCATAAGAAGCCCATTATTCCAAGTTTGAGTAATAGTTTCTTCATCTTGATATCGCTCTGTTTCACCTTGATAAGTATCTTCCCACGAAGTACTTCCTGTTATTTTTACTAAATATCCATCATTATCATACGACAATTTATAATTTCCTTTTGCTTTATCAACCTCTTTTCCATATTCACCATTTTTATCTTCATACTCATCTATTTCATTATAATTAAATTTAGATATGTAGCCTTTTTCATTAAATGCAAAATTA
>JAFTTD010000381.1 GCA_017466965.1 Bacteroidaceae bacterium | reverse complement strand
TTTTGAAGAGGCTAAGGATATTATTGATAGCCTTGAAGGGTGTGAGGATAGTGAATATATTTATTTGCGAGCACAGTTGGTATATGCTATTGAAAAGGATGTGAATGAGGCAGAACGTTTGTTTAGTAAATGGCTTAAGACAGAGGAGGAATTAAATAGATATGAATATGAAGAGGATGAGGCCGAAACTAGAATGCGTGGTAATTATGTTCACATACTTATGTCTTTCATACAACTTTCAGATAATTGCGACAGAGAATTGTTGGCATCATGGATTGATGAATACATATCTCGTTTTACACCATTAGGGATTTGTGAATCTGATTATATTGTAGGTGAAATATGTCGTGACTCCCAACTTTATGACCAAACAGAAAAGATCTACACAGAATTGTTGGAGTTAGATCCATATCTGAAGAAGGGATGGTCACTTATGGCTGCTGTTCAGAATTATAAAGGTGATTTTGAAAAATCAATAGCATCTGCAGATTTTGCTTTGGCAATAGATCCTGATGATACAGATGCGCTTCTAGCAAAGGCCCATAGTTATTATGCAATGCAAGAGTATGATAAAGGCATTCCTATATTTGAAAAATACATAAATGCAACAGGTGATCACAGCCAGTCCATATATATAGGATTGAAACATCTGTTCGACGATGAAGTGGATAAGGGATATGAACATCTGTTGAAAGCAAAGAATTATTGTTTGTTAAATGTAGATAACAAACATGTAACTCCAATGCTAATGTATGAAATCGCCAACGCTTTTATTGTGTGCAAGCATTTTAATGATGCTAATCAGATGATTGATGTATGCCAACTGCATGGAATGCCATGGCAAGATTGCGATATTCTTCGGGCTACAATAGATTTGGAGTTAGGAAACTATGAAAATGCAAGAATTGTTTTTGACAGGATTATTTCAAATGTAGATGAGGATGACAAGGTTGAACTGTTAACAAATGTTGCCATCAGAATGGTATCTTATGAACTTTTTGATGATGCCATTCCTATATTGTATAGGATTATTTTGTGTAAAACATATCCTGAACATGTTCAGGCATACGCTTACCTTGCTTATATATATTTCAGAAAAACAGACATAAAGATGTTCTTGAAATATCTTCGTTATGCATGTGACAAGTGTCCCCAGACGGCTAAAATTCTTTTTGCTGATTATTTCCCTGGCATAGAGCCTCAGGATTACTATTCTTTTTTGATAAGGAATAAAGAAGAGGGTGTGTGATTTTTTGTTTTTCTTCATTCCTGTCATAATTCCTTAATTATATACTTATTATACTGTATTCTTTTTCTTTCAATCAGTATAATTTTAACTTTTTGCTTCTTGCTCTTTCTATTTCTATTATTGATGTATTATATCCTTCATTCTGTCTTAATTTGTTGTATCTGTTGTTCAGCTCTTCTATGAATGTACTGCGTGTATTGGGATTTATTAGCATTGATGCGACTGATGAGTTCAGCGATGCATCTTTCATCCATACGACTGGTGCTGAGTATGCAGGAGCTATTTTTAATGCAGTGTGAATTTCACTTGTTGTGGCACCTCCAATCATGAGCGGAATGTTAACGCCTGCTTTTTCAAGCTCCTTTGCCACATTTATCATTTCTTCGAGTGAGGGTGTTATCAGACCACTCAAGCCTATTATATCCGCTTTAATGTTAATGGCTGTTTGAACAATCTTTTCAGCTGGAACCATTACTCCAAGATCTATGATTTCATAGTTGTTGCATCCCATGATTACGCTTACAATGTTTTTGCCTATGTCGTGAACGTCGCCTTTAACTGTTGCAAGCACTATCTTTCCTGATTTTACGTTTGTCTGTCCATTTGAATGGATAAATGGTTCTATGAAACTTACAGCTTTTTTCATCGTGCGAGCTGATTTTACAACTTGTGGAAGAAATATCTTTCCTTCGCCAAACATTTCGCCTATTGTATTCATGGCTTCCATTAGTGGACCTTCTATGATTTCAATGGGGCTGTTGTAGGTATTCAATGCTTCGCTTATGTCTTTCTCCAAATACTCTGTCACCCCTCTAATAAGTGAATACTTTAGTCGTGTTTCTATATTTCCGTTCCTCCATGCATGTTTTTGGGGAGACGCTTCTTCGCACATTGCTTTGTCCTTGATTTTTTCGGCTTCCTCTATAAGTCTTTCTGTCGCATCAGGCCTTTTGTTAAATATAACATCTTCAATTTTTGTACGTAATGATTCTGGTACTTCATCATACGTGATATTAGTTGCAGGGTTTATTATTCCCATGTCCTGACCACATTTTATAGAATGGTATAGAAACACAGAATGCATTGATTCGCGCAAGTAGTTGTTCCCTCTTAATGAAAACGACAAATTACTGATACCACCACTAATGTGCGTACCAGGTAAGTTTTTTTTGATCCACTCCGAAGCTTTTAGAAAATTGATTGCATAATTGTTGTGTTCTTCAATGCCTGTTGCTATACTCAGGATGTTCGGGTCGAAAATTATGTCATGTGGTTTCATGCCTACCACTTCGGTAAGCAGGTTATACGAACGAGCGCAAACTGCAGTTTTATGTTCTATAGTTACGGCTTGTCCAGCTTCATCAAATGCCATGACAACTACTGCTGCACCCAGTCTCTTGGCTATTTGAGCCTTACGTATGAACTCAGCTTCTCCTTCCTTAAGTGTGATTGAGTTTACAATACTTTTTCCCTGTACGCATTTAAGTCCGGCTTCAATTACATTCCAGTCTGAAGAGTCAATCATTATGGGTACTCTTGCAATGTCAGGGTCGGACATCATAAGGTTTAGGAAATTAACCATTTCGTATTTCGCATTGATGAGACCGTCATCCATGTTTACATCCAGTATTTGTGCTCCATCTTCCACCTGCTGTCGTGCAATCTGCAGTGCCTCGTCATACTTTTTTTCTTTTATCAGTCTGAGGAATTTTCTTGAACCAGCCACATTGCATCTTTCACCGATGTTTATGAAATTGCTACTTTCAGACACTTCCAATTTCTCAAGTCCAGACAACCACAAATGCTGATGTCTCTTGTTCGGTATATGCGGAGGTTGCCATTTACCATCTGCATCCTTGATGATGTTGTTAAAACGTGAGATGTATTTGTCTGTAGTACCGCAACATCCGCCTATGATGTTTACCAGACCTTCGTCTATATACTCTTTCATTTCTGCTACCATCTGTTCTGGTGTCTGGTCATACCCGCCAAATTCGTTAGGTAGTCCGGCATTAGGATAAACAGATATATAACATGGAGCTATGGATGATAATGTCTTCAAGAAAGGTTTTAACTGCTTAGCGCCGAATGAACAGTTTATGCCAATTGAGAATAGTGGCGCATGCTCTATTGAAGCTATGAAAGCCTCAATAGTTTGTCCAGACAAAGTACGGCCAACATGGTCTGCAATGGTTAACGATAGCATTATTGGCACAGAACGTTCTGCTATTTTCATAACTTCTTCTGCCGCATATAGCGCTGCTTTGGCGTTGAGTGTGTCAAAAACTGTCTCTATCAGTATTATGTCAACACCGCATCTTAACATCGTTGACATTTGCTCAATGTAGGCTTCTGCCATCTCGTTGAAAGTTACATTCCTATAAGCAGGATTTTCAATGTCTGGACTTATGCTACACGAGCGGTTTGTAGGTCCTACAGCGCCTGCAACAAAACGTGGTTTCTTGCTATTTATAGCTGTAAATTCATCTGCAATCTTTCTTGCTATTTTGCATCCTGCTTCAACAATTTCAACAACACAATCAGTAATTCCATAGTCTGCCATCGATATGCGCTGAGCCGAGAACGTGTTAGTCTCTATGATGTCTGCACCTGCTGTTAGATACTTTCTGTGTATATCTTCAACCACATCTGGGCGAGTAATATTCAGAATATCATTATTTCCCTTCATCAATATTGGATGTTCAGAGAAACGCTCGCCTCTAAAATCAGCTTCTGACAGTCCGTAACTCTGAATCATGGTGCCCATTGCACCATCTAACAAAAGTATTCTTTCTTTGATGATTTTGCTTAAGTCCATGAATATAGCAGTCTATTATTGAGGTAATCTTACTCCTTTGAGAGTTGAAAAGTGGAATTGGTTAAAACTTCATAGCTCTGTCCATTTCTCTCCTGTCCTCCTTCTCCTTGAGAGTCTGTCTTTTGTCAAATTCTCGCTTTCCTCTTGCTAGTGCGATGACTAATTTTGCTAAGCTCTTCTCGTTGATGAATAAGCGTATAGGGACAATGGTTATTCCTGGAGACTTTATCTCGTTCTCCCAGTTCCGCAATTCCTTTTTATTGAGTAACAACTTTCTTTCTCTTCTTTCTGTGTGATTGTTGTACGAGCCGTATGAATAAAGAGAAACATACATATTTTTGACCCATAGCTCACCGTTGTTAAAATAACAGTAAGTATCAACAAGGCTAGCTTTGCCAAGTCTGATAGATTTTATTTCTGTACCAGTAAGCACAATGCCAGATGTCAGCGTGTCAATGAATTCATATTCAAACGAGGCACGCTTGTTCTTGATGTTTATATTGTTGGTCTTAACAATTTTATTTTTATTTGACATTGTCAGTTGTATTTAAAGTTTTCAAGAAATATGAATTGTTTAAGTTTCACAAGCTTAACTCTATTAAGAGTTAAGTATTTATTAAAGGATTTAATGAAGTTAAAAGGAGCCGATATTGCTGAATTATTATATTAATAGTATAAGGGCACTAATGTTCTGTGCTTCTGCAGATAAACCGGCAGTAGTTGTAAACAATGCTTTTATTATGCGTTGTCGTCACAAAGATAAATCATAATATGTTCCGCTGTCCGTAATGCAGCAACTTCAGAACTATTTCAATTTCCTTTACTTGCTGAAGTTGAATGAATTATAAGTTATGAGTTAAGTCATGATTCAAAAACTCTTTCTCTCTATTCCTCACCATCTTGGCTATATATTCTGTTGTAATCTCCTCGAAGTCATCAAGAAAATCATCGACATAGTCATTCATTTTCTCGAACAGATCTTACAGTGCCATAAAATACTAGTCCTACAGTTAAACTTCAAATTCCTTTTTATTC